>CAZQYD010000219.1:0-2577 GCA_964597465.1 uncultured Piscirickettsiaceae bacterium
GCAGTGAAAATATCGGCTCGTTTAGCCAGTATAAAATAATCTTAGTTGTTAAGTGGCTCCTTGAGAAATTACAGGAACAACCATGATAGAACTTAGAACCTATGTATTCATAGATTCACTACAACCGCAGCTTGCCTCTTATATGGGAACGGTTGCGATGGGCTTTTTACCTGTTCCAGGAGACTCCTGCTTATGGGTAGAAGTTGCCCCTGGCATGGCGATTCATCGACTATCTGACATGGCCCTCAAAGCCTCCAATGTTCACCTTGGACAGCAAGTGGTTGAAAGAGCCTATGGATCTTTGGTTATTCATCATAGAGACCAGAGTGATGTTCTTACCTCGGGGCAACATATTCTTAATCACCTTGCAACGGACGAGTTCTCCAGAAAGCAATGTCATGTTATGTGGGGAGAGATTATCCGTGGGATTACCCCAGACCATGCCGTGCTGATTAACCGAGATAACCGCCGAGGCTCAATGATGTTAGCGGGTCAAAGCATGATGATTATGGAAACCCAGCCTGCGGGATATATCATTTATGCAGCCAATGAAGCCGAGAAAGCGGCTAATGTTACCTTGATTGAAGCCAAAGCAGTTGGTGCTTATGGTCGTTTAATTATGTCAGGTAAAGAAGCGGATGTGAATGAAGCTTACCGAGCTGCCCACGATGCCTTGAAGAAATTAACTTGTAATCCTGTTGATTAAATTCTCTTGAATTAGCATAAATATCGCAATTGATTTTAGTAGGTTTTTGAATGGTTTTGAGCGAGTTTTTTGGTCTATATTTACCAGGCCTGGTAAATAATAGGGAGTATAAAATAGGGTATGTTTTTGTTATTTAAAGGTAAGTGTAAAGCCAGCGGTAGCTAAATGTGCGGCTTCAATATCTAGGTCTAGTTTTGTAAGAGGGTGATTGTCTAACCAGTTTTCTCGAAATGTTAAATGAATGTTATATTTTTCTTTAATATAAATCAATGGTGCAAGATTTTCACTTTCTCTACCTCTGTGGATGCGAACAGCTAAACGCAATATCAGGGTTAAATAGGGCAGTTGTTCTTCATGCTCTTGGGGGAAGATTGTAAAAGAGTCTTTTATAAATTTTCCTCGGTGGTTGAGGATCATGGTTGCCAGAATTTGTTTTTCTTGCAAAGAAAATCCAGCTAAGTCAGCATTTTCAATAATATAAGCGCTGTGATGTCGGTAGCGTTTGTAACTTAAAGCAATGCCTATTTCATGAACTTGTGCCGCCCAGTTTAAAAACTTTCGGTAGGAGTAATCTGGATTGTGTAATTTCCAAGCAGAGTTTACTTGATCGTAGAGTCTTAAAGCGGTTTCTGCAACGTAGTTTGCTTGTTGTGTATCTATTTTCATCCATTGTTGAATGCTTGTAATACTTGCTTCACGAGTATCTTTTGAGTGTAATCTTCCTAAGGTGTCAAAAATAAGCCCTTCTCTTAAGGCGTTGGCAGAAATCTGCATAATTTCAATTTTTAAAACTTTAAAACTTGCCATGAGTATCGCTAAACCACCTAATAAAACAGGAACTCTTTCTTCTTTTAGGCCTTTAATATTTGCTTTTTCTACTGAACCAGCGGCAATAAGTTTTGTGCTAAGTGATTGCATGCCTTTTAGGGTAATGCCTTTTTGACTCCATTGGTTTTCTTCTAGTATGTTGGCAATGGCTTTAATGGATCCTGATGCTCCTATCGCCGTGTCCCAGCCTAGTTTTTTTAGCTTCTGGTAGTGAGGGTGTAATATTTGATGGCAATGGGTAATCGCATTATCTAAAGAGGTTTCGTTAACTTTATTTTTAGCAAAGAATAGTTGTGAAATGCTGACGCAGCCCATTTCGGTTGAAGTAAGATGGTCGTTAGAGAAGTGTTTGCCAATAATGTATTCGGTGCTACCTCCGCCTATATCTACCACTAGCCTTTGTTCTTCATTGTCGGGTAAGCTGTGTGAAACGCCTAGATAAATAAGGCGAGCTTCTTCTTGTCCTGAAATAATTTCTACTTCGTGTCCAAGTGCTTTTTTTGCCGATTTTAGGAACTGGTGACTATTATGGGCATTTCGTAAGGTGTTGGTTCCAACAGCCCTTACTTGACGGCAAGGAATGTCTTTAATGAGTTGTCCAAACCGTTCAAGGCAGGCAATGGCACTTGTAAAGGCTTCAGGGCTGAGATTGCCTTTTTTGTCTAGTCCAGAGCGTAATCGTATCATTTCTTTGTGTTTATTAATGACTTGTATCACGCCGTGTACTTCACGGGCAATAATAATGTGAAAACTGTTTGATCCTAAATCAATAGCGGCATAAATATTTTGTTTTAATTCATCTGTCATGGTCGTGCCGTTGTTTTTTGTGAGTAAAATAATTGGGGTATTTTACCTTAAAAAAGTTTTATTATTTTTAATAAAAGGTTTAAAATTTATTTTAATCAGTAAAATTTCAATTAGTTATTAAGCTGTGAAAATAGCGACATTTTTTTCACTGCCTAATTCTAACCTAGTTATTAAGCTCTTCCTTAAGGAAGCACTTAACAACTAAGATTATTTTATACTGGCTAAACGAGCCGATA
>CAZQYD010000220.1:0-2547 GCA_964597465.1 uncultured Piscirickettsiaceae bacterium
GGCAAGAACGCCAATTAGATGAGGTTTATCCAATCGTCAGAACTAACTACTTTTTGCCAAGATTGTTCACCAAACAGCATCTGCATTTCAGCCATCTGTTGCCAACCCACTTCAGATAAAGCATCATCCGTTTGCCCACGATATTTTTTACCGCCAATCGGTTCGCCATGCCTAATTAAATCAATTATTATTTCATTCATTTTTTGGACTATACCCAAAATGCCTAGTTTTTAAATAAGATTTTTTGGTAAAACGACACCCCCCTGGGTACTTTTTTGTGTAAAATATGCTTTTTTTAGGTGCTTGAATAAACTTATTCAAGTTAAACGGGAAATTTGTTAAGTCTTTACTTAAATGCAAATGCTGCCCCCGCAACGGTGATAGAGAAGAACTAACCAATACCATTGAGAAATATTTCTTGAGAAGGTGTTAGTAAATTGCTCTTAAGCCCGGATACCGGCCTGAAAAAATGCTCAAGTTGAGCAAAACCGATTGCGGTGGGCAATGCGGAGATAATCTATATTTATCTATACTTGCATTGCATTGCTATAACACATATGCAGTCCAAGCCCGTTTGCCTTTGTAATTATTATTTATTTTACAAAGGAAAAAAATGAAAATCTCGACACTATCAACGGCTATTCTATTCGCCACCTCTACAAATGCTGTGTTTGCAGAACAAACAAAACTTGAACAAGTGGTTGTTTCCGCTACCAATACGGTTCAAACATTAAATACAGTTACTTCAAACACGGTTATTATCAGCAAAGAAGATATTGAAGCAAAACAGTATCACACTTTAGCAGATGCACTTAAAACGGTAGCTGGAATCACCATTAAAAGTTCTGGTGGTTTGGGTAAATCAACTTCTTTATTTATGAGGGGAAGCCAAACAGGGCATGTTCTTATTCTTCAAGATGGCGTTGATTTAACTGATGCCGCAGGACTAGGTGGCGCGCATCTTGAAAATATTACACTTTCTAATGTAGAGCGAATTGAAATTATTAAAGGCTCTCAATCAGGTGTATGGGGTGCTAATGCAACCGCTGGTGTTATCAATATTATTACCAAATCAGGCGGAAGCCAAGCGTCGGTTAATATTGAATTAGGTTCAAATAATTCCAGGAAAATTGCCACTACGCTGGGTGCGGGCAATGAACAAGTTGATTTTGCAGTACACCTTGCAAGTTTTCAAACTGATGGCTATTCTGCGGTTAGAGAAGCAAATAAATCACATAATAAATTTGAAAATGATGGCTATCAACAAACAGATATTTCATTCAAAATGGGTATTAATGTAAACGAAAATAATCGCATTGAAACTTACATTAATTCATCATCTGGAAAAAACGAATTTGATGGAACAACGGGCGCACCTTCTTACCTTCCCGCTCCTGACGATGCCGTTGCTACCAATAGCCACACTCAAACCATTAAATCACTCCGCTATCTTTATTCCACTGATGATTTAAATGCAAAATTATTTATTAGTGACCACCAAATAGATAGAGACTTCCCTACTTACCTCAGTGTGTATGAGGGAAATATAAGAGAAATTGGCGGACAAGTCGGTTACAACTACAATGCTACCGATAAAATTAGTCTTTCTGCTAGTAAAAAAACATTAGACAATACTGACTTAACCTATGAAAACAATAGCTTTTCATTAACTAATACCAATCAATTTAACAATAACAAACTAATTATTACCCAAGCAATTCGTCATGACCAGTTTAATGAATTTGAAAATGCAACGACAGGTAAATTAGGCATAAAAAATTATTTTAATGATAGTTTATTTGTGAGTGCTAACTACGGTACAGCTTATAACGCCCCGCTTTTATCACAACTTTCACGACCCAATCCGACCGATTTAGCTCCTGAAAAATCAGTAAGTTATGATGTGACTATTGGTGCAAACAATTTTGAACTAAGCTACTTCCACACTCAAACAGATGACTTAATTGAATATGTTTCTCAACCTTGGCCTACGCCTTACTATTATAAAAATGCAGACCAACAAGTCGTTACCGAAGGTGTTGAAGCTAGCTACAAACAAACATTTGATAGTATTAATACCGATTTAGGCGTAAATGCAACTTGGTTATCTGCTAAAAATGAAAATGGCGAATTTCTGCGTTATAGACCCGAACAAACTGCCTCTATCAGCCTTAATTATTACGGTTTCACAAACACCCACTTAGGGCTTGAAACGCGTTATACAGGCACAGAGTATTCAAAAGACGATAAACAAGGCGTGCAATTAGGCGAATATTTTGTAGCCGATATCAAGGCAGATTACAAAGTAAACAATAATCTAAGTGTTTACGGCAGAATTGTTAATCTATTAGATGATGATTACACAACAAATATAGCCAACGAAACAGGAACAACGGCAAACTATGTTTATTCAAACGGTGGTCGTCAATTCTTTATCGGTATTCAAGGCAAAATGTAAGCATGGCATCTGACACAAACCAAGTACTAATGGTACAAGGTTGTACATCTGATGCAGGTAAGAGTACCTTAGTGGCAGGTTTGTGTCGG
>CAZQYD010000221.1:0-2531 GCA_964597465.1 uncultured Piscirickettsiaceae bacterium
ACCCAAACGCCAACGCACAGGTTTTGATTCTAAAACGTCTTAAACCGTTAATAGAGAAGCTGTTAGAGCAAAATTAGCTTTAAAAAGTACCCAGGGGGGTATGTTTTTAGCGATATTTTAAAGCACTAAATCACCAAATCCCCAAATAATAGTTCCCGCGACAATCGTTACATGAGACATCCACACTTTTTTATTATGCCATTTAGAGGGTGTTAAATTAGGCATATCATCATCTGCGTCAACCGTTTCTAGGCGTATGTATAATCGATTTAGTTCTCCATGTAATAGGCTGTATTCGCTCATCACTGAAAACAGTACGATTAAACTACCAAAACGTGCGAACCATAAAGGATCTAACCAAACACCTAGTATCAACCCGATAAAAGCAGATAACCATGCGAGCAAGAGCAATAAAATACTTTTCTTTTTTAAAATCAAAACGATTTAACCCAAAACCGCCATTGCCGCATCATAATTTGGCTCATCAGTTACTTCTGCAACCAACTCACTATAAATAACTTTATGCTGTTCATCTAAAATAATGACCGCACGGGCATACAAACCATCTAATGGTCCACCACTCATGCTTACGCCGTAATCTTTTTCTAATGTTCGGTAGCGGTAATCCGATGCGGTAATTGCATTTTCAATCCCCTCTGCACTGCAAAAACGACTAAATGCGAAGGGCAAATCTAACGATGCAAACAATAAAACAACATTGTCCATTCCTGCGACCTTGCTATTGAATGTTTTTAATTGCAATGCACAAACGGAGGTATCCACACTTGGAAAAATATTAAATATTACTTTTTTACCACGTAAATCATCTAATGAAATTTCTGTTAAACCAGCCGTTACTAGCTTAAAGTTAGCGACGTTATCGCCGACTTCAGGAAAATCTCCTAATGTTTTAATTGGATTGTTCTTAAATGTTAAATCTGCCATTTTTGACTCCTTTAAAGATTATTTTAAAGGGGTATTCTACTACCCCCCTGGGCACTTTTTAGCGGTATTTATTCAAAAACCAGTTCTTCTCCGTCTAAACTTATGTTTATCGTACTTTCAGGCATGAACTTACCTTGCAATATTAACTGAGCCAATGGGTTTTCAATCATTTGCTGTACTGTTCGTTTTAAAGGTCTTGCACCGTAAACAGGGTCAAACCCTGCTTCACCGATTTTGTCTAGCACGGCTTCTGCAACATTTAATTTTAATTCTCTTTGTGCAAGTCGTTGACGTAATTGTTCTAGCTGAATGCTTGCGATGGCACTAATTTGTACTTTATCTAATGGATGAAAAACGGTAATTTCATCAATCCGATTGATAAACTCTGGTCGAAAATGACTGCCGACAACTTCCATCACATTGGCTTTCATTTCCTCATAGCTGGCTTTTCCCGCTTGCTCTTGGATAAGATGCGAACCAAGATTGGAGGTCATAATAATGACGGTATTTTTAAAATCAACCGTCCGCCCTTGCCCATCAGTTAACCGTCCATCATCTAGCACCTGCAATAAAATATTAAACACATCAGGGTGAGCTTTTTCAATTTCATCTAGCAAAATAACCGAATAGGGTTTACGGCGAACCGCTTCGGTTAAATAACCACCCTGCTCGTAACCGACATAACCTGGCGGTGCGCCAATCAAACGTGCCACTGAATGTTTTTCCATAAACTCCGACATATCCAAACGCACAATTGCATCGGTGGTATCAAATAAAAAACCCGCTAATGCTTTAGTCAACTCGGTTTTTCCTACCCCCGTTGGGCCTAAGAATAAGAACGAACCATTCGGGCGACTCGGATCAGCCAAGCCCGCACGAGAACGACGAATAGCATCCGAAACCGCTTTTACCGCTTCTGATTGCCCAATCACTTGTTTGCCGATTGCCTCTTCCATACGTAACAGCCTATCCATATCACCCTCAAGCATCTTCGCGACAGGAATGCCCGTCCAACGTGCTACCACTTCGGCAATCTCTTCTTCACCAACTTTATTTCTTAATAAATGTGTCGTGCCGTCCGCCTCTTCCTCTGCCTGCTCTGCGACTTTAATTTTAGCCTCCAACTCAGGAATCAAACCATATTGCAACTCCGACATTTTCGCCAAGTCGCCCGCTCTTCGTGCAGATTCCATCTGTATTCGTGCTTGATCCAATTCCTCTTTAAACTGCTTCGCTCCCTGCAATGCCGCCTTGTCTTTTTTCCAAATTTCTTCAAAGTCAGCATACTCCATTTCCAACTCACGAATCGTTGACTCTAAATCTGCCAAACGTTTTTTTGATGCCGAATCCTGCTCTTTTTTCAAGGCTTCACGCTCGATTTTTAACTGAATCAACCGTCTATCCAGTTTATCCATCACCTCGGGCTTTGAATCAATTTCCATCCGAATTCGCGAGCCAGCCTCATCAATCAAATCAATCGCTTTATCAGGTAATTTTCGATCGGTAATATAACGTTGTGACAACCTTGCCGCCGCAATAATCGCAGGGTCGCTAATCGCCACCCCGTGATGCACTTCATAACGTTC
>CAZQYD010000222.1:0-2526 GCA_964597465.1 uncultured Piscirickettsiaceae bacterium
AGGAAACGCTTAACAACTAAGATTATTTTATACTGGTAAAAAGTGCCGATATTTTCACTGCAATTCGTTGCAATAGCTAGCTATTACGCCTCATTTCAGCAAAAATAGCGACACTTTTTTCTCAGCCTAATTCTAACCTTAGTTATTAAGCGATTCCTTAAATAGAGTTTCTCAACACTCTAAAAACTCAAAATATACACTTAGTAATAGCTTTTAACATTTGTTTAAAAGATGAAAGCGTACCTATACGCTAATTTTGATATTTAAAATTCTCGTTTAAATGAGGGTTTGGAATAAGGAATAACCATGCATAAAATAATATTATCGCTTGCCGTTTTAAATGTTTCGGCAACCACTGCCTACGCACAACAAGAAAAATTAGAAGCCGTTGAAATTGTAGGGCAAAATGCTTCTACTCAAATACAACAAAAAATGAATGCTAGCCAACCGCTACTAGGTTCGCTAGCAGACAATTTAGAAAATTTACCAGGGATTAACAGCCTATCGACTGGAGCGTTGGCTGGGAAGCCTGTTCTTAGAGCTGACACGGGATTAAGATTACCGCTACTTTCCAATGGAAGAATTAGTGAATATCAAGCAGAAGGTACACGACATAATCCTAATGTAGAGCCTTTATTAATGGAACAGGCAGAGATTATTCGCGGGCCTAAAGGATTGAAATATTCTAGCCAATCCGTTAAATCAGCAATCAATTTACAGTCCCTAGCGATTGAATACGACCTACCTCAATCTTATACAGGAAAAGTTACATTAGGTGCTGACAGTAATAATCAAACCATTTTAGGCGCGCAGTTAAATGCGTCTGGGAAAGGTCTAGGGATTGTTGCGGCGGCGGTCAAAAGACAGGGCGATAACTTTCACTCACCCAATGATAAAACAGCTGTCAATCCTCAAAAAGGGCAACCAAAAAACAATTTACCCTTGTTTTCCGGTGAAATACCGCATACCAATTTTGTTAGTGAATCCGCTTTGTTAGGTATCGGCTATCAAGCAGATGATTGGCAAGTTTCTTTAAAACACTCTCTTTGGCATACGCAACAAAATTTTTTAGGTGTTAAGCCAACCAATCAAGGGTTTGAGCCGGTTGTTGCGGCGGGGCAAAATTTACGCAATACAGAAACGCAACTAGATGCCGATATTTTTATTAATAATTGGCTTATAAAAGCGGAGCTTTCTCGGCTAAGAAATCAACGAGAAGCGATGCATAAGCAACCTTATGAAAAGCTTAATCAGTTTAAAAATGATGAGAAGTATTTAAACCTTGTTGTGCTGCGTAATGACTATAAAATTTCAGCCGAGCATCCTGAGTGGAATGGCTGGCAGGGAGAAATTGGTCTAAGTCGCTTTAATAAACAGCAAGAACTTGTTTCAGGACACCTTTCACCTTCTGCAAATGAAACTGGAAAAGCTTTATATTTGATTGAGCACAAAAAGTTTAAACAGCTTGAATTAGAATTAGGCGTTCGCTATGACTCAAAAACAACCCATGCACCTTTAAGTGCCGAAAATGAACATTTTTGGGATGAAAATAATGTTTATAACTCCTCAAACAATAAACGAACATTTTCAGATTGGACGGGTGCAATTGGGCTAGCCTTTCCACTAAACCAGCAGTGGAAGCTCACAACCAATTTAGGAAAAAGTGTTCGAACGCCATCTATATTTGAGCTCTACGCGGCTGGTGCGCACGGAGGGGTGCAAGCATTTCAAGTGGGCAATCCAAACCTTAAAGCAGAAACCTCTATCAATACCGAATTAGCTATTCACTGGAGTTCCGATAAAGCCACTTCACGACTAGCCGTTTATAGCAACCAAATTGATAATTATATTGGGTTAGAGAACGATACCGCAACGAATGTTTGGTGTAATCATGAGGGCGAATGTATTGCCAACAAAAACCAAAGCCACTCTTTCCGTCGTATGATTAATACCCAAACCAATGCGACGATTCAAGGGGCTGAGTGGAATGGCGAATGGCGGGTTTCCTCGCATTGGCAAGTGGGTGGTGATGCAGAATGGGTAATAGGTCAAGACATCGGCAGAAAGCAAGATTTAGCATTAATGCCCGCACCTAAAGTAGGCTTGTTTACTAAGTATCAAACCAACTCGTTGCTTGGATTGCAAAACCCTTTTGTTAAACTTACCAGTAAATATAGATTTGCAAAAAAATCTGCGGGGACTCATGAGCCTTTCAGCCAGTTTGATAAAATGCCTTTCGGCACTGCTTCAACCAATGATTACTGGTTATGGAATCTGCAATCAGGCGGATATATTAAGTTCAATAAGACAAAAGTTAATATCAATTTTCAAATTGAAAACCTATTCAATACAGGTTATCGAGATTTCCTAGATACCTATAAAGGCTATGCTTTGGGGCAAGGTAGAAATGTTAAATTACTGGTTAAAGCTGAGTTTTAATACAATATAAACATAATGAGACCTCTACATAAGGAGACGCTTAACAACCGCCAATTATTTTTTACTGGCTAAAATGCACGACAACTT
>CAZQYD010000223.1:0-2508 GCA_964597465.1 uncultured Piscirickettsiaceae bacterium
TCTACAATAGAAAAAGCTTACCAGGTAGAATTTCAGGTCACTTTGACTTAGCAAGAAACAAGTATCCAGATTTTGTTTTAAGGTTAATGAATAGCTCTCATAATCAAGATATTACAAAAATATTAAGGTCATACACCCCTGAACTATAACGTCTAATCGGGTAGCCAGAGGTCTCTAACCTCCAGCCCCCACACCACCCTGCATGCGGATCCGCACAGGGCGGTTCACTTAACTTATCCGTTAGGATAATGAACGCTCACCCATCCGTTTCTCAATGAGAACAAACCTTTCTTCACCAAATAGTCATTACTAATCGCTTGGTTGATACCCGGTGTTTTAGAACTACGCCAAGGGCCTTTGCTTGTAATACCACAAGCAACTGCCGATTGGATCCTAACACCTCGTTTCAATAAATTAGCGACTTTGGTTCTTGGTTTTCGCCACTGCCTCCAATAACACATTCGAACCCTGCGTCTGATCCAGTGGTCGAGTTCAACACAATTTTGATAGGCATTAGCAATACCAAAATAGTTGATCCAACCACGAAGAAACAAACTCAATTTATACAATTGATAGTCCATGCTGACGCCCCAATTTCGGTTAGTCAAGATGCGTACCTGTTGTTTAAATTTGTGCAGTGTTTTCGCATGCCATTTAAGGCGGCCGTTAGAAAAAGTAAAACCCAAAAATTTACTTTGGGCAACACTAACGACTTGGCTTTTCCGAGTGTTCACTACTAGCTTTAATTGGTTTTCCAGATAACGGGAGATACTCGCGAGGACTCGTTCACCTGCACGTTTTGATTTCATTAAAATAATAAAATCATCGGCATAACGGGCAAACCGGTGACCGCGACGTTCCAACTCTTTATCGAGACTGTCGAGTAAAATGTTGGACAGCAACGGTGAGAGAGGACTGCCTTGTGGCACACCTTCGGTACTTGCTTGTAAACTTCCTTCATCCATAATCCCAGCTCGCAGATAGTGACCAATTAATGCCAGTAACTGTTTGTCCCGAATACGGACTGACAGCTTTGACATCAGTAAGTCATGGTTTACGCGGTCAAAGAACTTTGATAGATCAACGTCCACAGCAATTTGCCGTTTTTGTTTAATCAACCACTGGACTTGTTTAACTGCCTCATGACCACTTCGGTTTGGCCTAAAACCAAAACTATTTTCTGAAAAGGTAGGTTCAAATATTGGAGAAAGTACCTGCGTGATAGCTTGTTGAATAACTCTATCAAGAACGGTGGGGATTCCGAGAAGACGCTTACCGCCGTCCGGTTTATCAATCTCCACTCGCCTGACAGGATCAGGTCGATAATTTCCTTTTCGTAGCTTCGCTTCACATTGTTTCCAATGTGATTTTGACCAGTCAAGAAAATCACCTATCTGCAAACCATCGACACCGGCCGCACCTTTGTTTGCACGTACTTGTTTCCAAGCCCGCTTAAGGTTGGATGCTGCCAATACTTCATCGAATAAATGATTGTTTAAGGCTGGTTGCATAAAAGCACGCTGTACAAAATAATCACCGGGCGGTGTAGTTGAATTGTTCAAGTGAGCCATGACTCCTCCTTACGTTAAATGTTCTGGCCTTCACCGTGTCCCAACCATTACGATGGGCATTAGGCTACTCGGCTTTGGCTTCCTGCGTCGCTCTACCTCCTCCTTCCATGGAGTCGTATGCCGTCTGCTGATATTGCCAAGGATGGCATGTATGCAGAAAATGCAGGAGCACAATCTGTCTTCTGCTTAATCACGAGTTGAATTTCTCCACCTCGCGCTATCGGTTTCCATCTAATTCGCTCTCTTTAGTGGATGGGAGCCAAAGAGCCAAGACACGTTTAAACCAGAGTCTCATTGGTTACTTACCGATCGCGTGTTAAGCAGATCTCCCCGAATAAGAGCATTAACTGTCCCTGCGCAACCACATCATTTACGGTGGCCGTTAAATCACATGGCTTCGTCGTCTTGTGCCAACTCGCCTCCAGCCTACGCCTCATATGATGTTCTTGTTCATTAGCTCGCAGTTTTGCGTCCGGCTTCCTTCGAACCCATCCTCACGGATAAGCCCTTGCCATTCGCTAGTAGTTATCATCTAATACCTAAACGTAGTAGATGGTGATCTTCCTACAGAGGACTTTCACCTCATTAGTTAATGCCCATGTCGGGCGTACACAAATACCTCAATCCGACCCTGCGGGTAGGTGCGGCGTTCAAGGTTATCGACTTCGCTAAACATCGCCGCAAACTCGGTATCAGTGCCTTAACCGCAGGGCGGTTTAGGTAGGCGTTATGCTATTAAAAGAAAAATATCTCATATCTCTCAAATTCTGCACTTGAAATAAATACGGCAATGCCGTAGTATTTGAGTCATGGTATTTATCGAAACTTCAATTTTTACAAAGCTCCTTTCAAAACATATGAAAGATGAAGAGTATCGCTTATTCCAACTTTATCTTATGAACAACCCCGAGAAAGGCGATATTATAAAAGGTAGTGG
>CAZQYD010000224.1:0-2499 GCA_964597465.1 uncultured Piscirickettsiaceae bacterium
ATAGTCACTTACTAGCGTAAGCTCCTTATTTCTTGCCTCGAATTGACATACTTTAAAGCCAATCTAAGCCATACTTTAATGCTGCCATTTTATAAACAGCATAAGTTTAGATGGGGGTATTATATATTGGATTGAGAGAATTTGAGAAATTTATCTTGTCATTTTCATTAGACGTTGTTTATCTCGCTTCCAATCTCTTTCTTTTTCGGTGGCTCGTTTGTCGTGGAGTTTTTTTCCTTTCCCTAAGCCGATAGATATTTTGACCTTGCCTTTACTCCAGTGCAAGTTAAGCGGAATGACACTGAAGCCTTTCTGATCGACTTTGCCCATTAAGGTATCTATCTCTTGACGATGCATGAGTAGTTTTCTTAACCTTAGTGGATCTTGCACGGTATGGGTTGATGCACATATTAATGGTGTGATTAATGCACCAAATAACCATGCTTCATTATTTTTAAGTAGAATATAGGATTCAGTGATTTGAATTTTTCCTGCACGAATACTTTTAACTTCCCAGCCTTGTAATTCAAGACCAGCTTGATAATCGGTTTCTATTGCATACTCAAAACGTGCTTTTTTGTTGACGGTTATCGTATTAGGATTGTTTTGTTTTTTCTTTTTTGCCATAATCTACAGATTATAAACTAAAGCCGATATATCAAATGAAAAAAATAACCCGTACCGCCCTACTTCCTTATTCAAGTATCGATATGTTTGATATTGTAAACGATGTTAATAAATACTCCGATTTCTTGCCTTGGTGCTCTGATAGCAAGGTACTAGAGGCAAGCGAGGACTCTTTAGTCGCTAGAGTTGATATTAGTAAAGCAGGCATTAAACAGTCTTTTACAACCCATAATATTTTAGTACATGGCAAGTCCATTCAACTGTCATTAGTAGATGGACCTTTTTCACACCTTGCAGGAACTTGGGAGTTCACTGAACTGGACAGCTGTGCTTGTAAAATTTCTTTAAACCTTGAGTTCGAGGTAAGTAATACTATTTTCAACTTTGCTTTATCGGCTTTGTTCGAGCAAATTGCATCTACGCTGGTAGATTCTTTTTGTGCTAGAGCAAAGGAAATTTTATGAGAATCGAGATTGTGTATGCCCTAAAAAATGAGCAGTTTTTTTATACCGAAGAAGTTGCCGAGGGCATAACCGTAGGCGAAGCGTTGCAACACTCACAATTACTTAAAGAATTTCCTAACT
Source organism: uncultured Piscirickettsiaceae bacterium (assembly GCA_964597465.1). GTDB lineage: Bacteria > Pseudomonadota > Gammaproteobacteria > Thiomicrospirales > Thiomicrospiraceae > Hydrogenovibrio. The sequence goes on from CAZQYD010000224.1 coordinate 1,212, forward strand.
TAGACATCAGCAAAGTAGGTGTTTTTTCAAAAGTGGTGAAAAAAGAAGACATACTGCATGATATGGATCGAATTGAAGTTTATCGTCCGTTATTGATAGACCCGAAACAGCAAAGAAGAGATAGAGCAGATAAAAATAAACCGTAAAAAAACTTTAACCCTAATCCTTGTTTAGAGACCTAACGGTAGCGATACAGAGATTAGAGATTATAGTTAACTGCTAGGTTTAGAAAATATAGCAGTTAACATCGTATAACTAGCCGCTAAACGTTCCGTAAACAACTAAAGAGTGATTAGCTAAGTCATAACCTTTTTCTTTAGCGATATCTTTAATTCTTTCTTCAATAATAGAATCTGTAAATTCTTTCACGATGCCTGTTTTAACACAAACCAAGTGATCATGGTTATCGCCCGTATCTAATTCAAACACTGAAATATTATTTTCAAAGTTTAATCGACGCACGATACCCGCTTGTTCAAACTGAGTTAACACACGATAAACCGTTGCCAATCCAACTTCTTCACCCTGCTCAATTAGCATTTTATATACATCTTCTGCAGTTAAGTGATGTTTTTCTGATCTTTTTTCTAAGATTTCTAAAACTTTCAATCGTGGTAACGTTACTTTTAACCCTACTCTTTTTAAATCTGAACTGCTCATAATGTATTTTCCCCAAATAATTCGTGCATTTATTAATTTATGTTTGGTTATAATATACTAATTACGTCACATATTTAAACAAAAAGTTAAAAAACAATGAATTTTTTCAAAAGATTATCATTACTACCTAAGATAGCATTTGTAACAACTACTGCAATTTTTACAAGTAGTTGCTCAGTTATAAGCCCCTACAAAGCCCCTATCACGCAAGGAACCGTTATTAACCAAGAAGCGGTAGATACTTTACAGGCGGGACTAACGATGGCACAAGTTAGGCAAATACTTGGACCACCATTTGGTAAGGATAATTTCTCGCCACATCTCTGGGAATATGTTTTTTATACTACGGATGAATCCTTTCAACCCAGTGCAATAAAACACCTCAGCATATCTTTTGATAAAGAAAGTTATCTACAACGTTGGGAAATTATTGACAGAACACAACCTATTGTCGCCAAGGACAATAGTTTTTTTTAAAAATTTGAACGACATCAGCGTAGTTACTTAGGTCTCAGTAACTACCAAGCAAATCCGTACTTAAGGAGAAGCTGAATAACCGCTAATTATTTTATACTGGTAAAAAGTGCCTATATTTTCACTGCAATTCGTTGCAATAGCTAGCTATTAC
>CAZQYD010000225.1:0-2471 GCA_964597465.1 uncultured Piscirickettsiaceae bacterium
ATCGGCACTTTTTACCAGTATAAAATAATCTTAGTTGTTAAGCGATTCCTTAAGTAACCGATTAAGGAGACACTTAATAAATAGCCCTACCCCCCTGGGTACTTTTTATCTGGAAAACGACTAAACAAGCTATTTTTCACTTAAAAAGTACCCAGGGGGGTAAGGAAGAGCTTAACAAAATGAGACCCTTGCATAAATGGATGCGCAAATTAAAATGGCTTAAACCAAATCCTCAACATTCCTACCCGCTTCTTTACGGAAATAGTTATAACGTTCACGCATGCTTGGGTCAACCACGTAAGCAATCAGCGTTTGCTCTAGACTTCTCGGTTCAAAACCATAGTTTTCAGCAAACTTTACGTCTGAAATCAGATCTTTTTTATAAGCAACCACAAAGTTTTCACTAATCGATTTCATTAAAGAAAGTCGCCCTAGTCTGGCTTGAAGTTTGGCACCAAAATCACACATTGGATAAATGAACGCAGGCTTAACACCCATCATTTCTTTAATCATCATCGCTAGTTCTTTAATACTTAACTGAGTATCACCAGCAAAAATAAGTTTTTTGCCAACCATTGATTCATCAGCGATGGTATTAACAAATGCTTCTGCAAAATCTTTAATTGCTAAGGGTTGAACCTCTGTTTTAGGATTAACGACTGGTAAAAAGAAAGATTGAATACGCATTTGCTTACTAATAATTGCCGTGGTTTGGTCACCCACGCCAATTAACATACTCGGCTGAGCAATCGTGAAACCTGCTTTGGCAGTCGAGGCAACAAGTTCATCAATCCTGCCTAGCAAATAAGAATATTCATTCGACTCATCACTAGCCGTCGCCCCGATTTGCGAAAGGGAAAGAAAACGCTGAACGTCAGACTCTTCAATGGCCTCTTTAACCATTTTAATAGTATCAACCATATCCTCATGTGGCATGTTTTCGGTTTTAGCTGTCATATCCGCAAAAAGATTAAACACGATATCCACGTCTTTAAATAAATCCGCCAAACCTTCTACGCTAATATCTTTCATTTCATACAGTTCGGTTTTTGGGAACAGCAAAAAATCACGGTGACGATCAGGGCGACGCACCACCACTTTTACATGATAACCCTGTTTAGAAAGCTCACTTACCACGCCACGCCCAACAAAACCTGTCCCACCTAGAACTACAACATTCTTACCAAGTAATCTTAAATCCATGTTTTTCATCTTTCTATAAAATATATCCGCTAAGCATAAAGAAATCTCTTGTTAAGGTCAAGTCAAATCAATCCTAAAAACTGTTAAAATACGCTTAAATTTTAAAAGAGAAAATACAAAAAATGCATGAAATGATTCAAGTTTCCGCCTTCAAAACAGTAAAAAAACACGAACTATACTTATTCGTACCCAAAGAAGACGAACTACAAACCGCATTAGATAAGCTACCAAATGAATTATTAGTCATGTTTGGCGAACCCAAACATGTTTTTGATTTTGAGTTATCTGAAGAAAAAAAACTACCTAGGTCTGATACAAAAGAAGTACTGGCATCCTTAAAACAGAAAGGATACTACATGCAAATGCCACCTGGCGAGAATACTGAGAAAATCAGCGATATGGCTCCACCGCCAGAACGACTAGATAATATCTTTTAAATAAAACTAAAAAAATATATAATAACCAACCTAAATACTAGGTCTTTTCAATAAAAACTGGGGAAACAAAATGGCTTTTACACTACCTGATCTACCTTATGACTACAACGCACTAGAAGCATCTATTGACGCACGCACCATGGAAATTCATCACACAAAGCACCACAACACCTATATAACCAATCTAAATAACTTTATTGCAGATACAGAACACGCAGATAAAAGTTTAGATGAACTAATGGCAAACGCAGGTGCAATTGCTCCTGCTGTTCGCAACAATGGTGGTGGGCATTGGAACCACTCATTCTTTTGGAATGTGATGACTGGCGACAGCATGGGCAAACCTCAAGGAGCATTAGCAGACGACATCAACGCCACTTTCGGCAGCCTTGACGACATGAAAACAAAATTTCAAACCGCAGGTGCAACCCAATTTGGCTCAGGCTGGGCATGGTTAACTGTTTCAGCAGACGGAAAATTAGAAATTTCCTCAACACCAAACCAAGACAACCCACTAATGGATGTAGCCAACACCAAAGGCACACCAATCCTAGCATTAGATGTATGGGAACACGCCTACTACCTAAGATACCAAAACCTTCGTCCAGCCTACATGCAAGCTTGGTGGGATGTAGTTAACTGGAACAAAGTGTCAGAGTTGTATAACGCAGCGAAATAAACTTATCGTTCAAAATTTAAAATCGAACACCAAAATCTTAACCCCACCTTTGTGGGGTTTTTTAATGCCTAAATTTATCTAAAACCAGTTAAGGAATCGCTTAATAACCGCGATTAGAATTTTACTGAGAAAAAATGTGCGTCAAGTTTCGT
>CAZQYD010000226.1:0-2031 GCA_964597465.1 uncultured Piscirickettsiaceae bacterium
AATTTTCCAATTGTCTAAATAGTACTCTGCACTAGTATTTAACAGATTATAAGCTTGTGACTTTTGATCATGGCTGTTTGAAAAGTAAAATGCGTCCTTGCCTTCTATATTGGCACTTAAAGTCAAGCCATCTGTAACAAAACTTAGGTGTTGTTGATTAAGTTGATAACTTAAACCTAGCTTACCACCAAATAACAACTCATCAGTTTTTTCCGAAAAACTAGCAGAATTACTAAAATCAGCCATAAATTTTTCTGCTCTTAAGCCAGTTGTTAAAACTGCTTTTTCGGTTAAATGAATATCTAGCTACCCATATACAGATGAGTTGATGGTGTTATAGTCATAATAACCATCGCTACCACCATAGATTGATACATATTTTCTATCTAATCTTTCGTTTTGAGAAATATGATGTATTCCAGCGACCCAATCAGTATAACCATTAAAAATGCATCCTTGTTCTGCAGACATAAAACGGACATCTAATGAATTATTTTTTCTTTTTCGTATGTAATTATCAAAGGCAACATAAGCAAAATTAGGCACATCATAAGCTTCAAATGTCCAATCTTCATCATAACCATATACACTGGTAGTATCGGTTTTTGTCATGGTGGCTTTCATATTAACGGCATGATTAAAATTGTAATTTGCTGTTAAAACAACCGCGTTTGACTTCAATCTATCATGCCCTGGGTCATCTGAAATGGTGGTAAAATCGTTATCAAAGTTAAACGCATCGTAACCATTGTCAATATTAAGGTGTAATACTTTTAGGTCAAAATTTAAGTCATCATTCACTAAAAACTTTAAATTGGCACGGGCAGTGAGTTCGTCTTCGTTTTGAGTATCTTGACGGTTTAAATGGGTATTTTCCATATAGCCATCAGAATTGTGCTTGTGTACAGATATTCTACCTAATAATTTATCTTCAATCAGCGTACCACCAACCGCAACACCTAATGCTTTGGTATTACGACTGCCAACCGTTGCTTCTATTTTGGCCTGGGTATCTTTACTTGCTTCGTTGGTTTTAACATTAATCACGCCTGCTAATGCACTCGAACCAAACCTTGTGCCTTGTGGGCCACGCAACACTTCAACTTGCTGTACATCAAACATGGTTGCGGCGGCGCCCATACGGCTGTAATCAAAGTCATCGACCATTACGCCGACTGATGGATTAATTGGCGTAGAAAACTGACTTCTTTCGCCCATGCCTCGAATTTGAAAATAATTGGCATTTGATGCTCCGCTAGAGGCATTTACATTTGGCGTTCTACCAATTAAATCATCAAGCCCACGGGCAGCATTTTTTTTAATTTCAGTTTCGTCAACAACTGAAATACTGGTGGTACTTTGTTGAATATCGGCTTCACGAAAATCTGATTTAACGGTAATTTTGTCTAGCGACTCTGCTAGCACAGGCGAAGCGGATAAGGTTGCTAAGATAGCAAGCGTTAGCGGTGTTTTGTTTAAGATTGAGGTTTTCATTGTTGTCCTTTTTAAGTTTCAAAAGAACAGGTAAGCACAAGATAAGCTATAAAGAAGTTTCTTTACAATGTTAAATAGAACTTTGCCTGTCCCTACGCCAGTATTAACTGGATCAGGTTATAAGGGTTTATCGCTTTATCAATAAAAAATCATTGCTAAAAGCGAAATCTCAGGCTTTTGCCACCCCTCGGCTTATTAGATTTTTGTTACTCTAATAAAATATGAGCGTATTGTAACAGAATTAAATCACCATTCGTGCTTTCCGCCTAGGTACGAAAAACCTGCCATAAACGCAGTTTCTTGAAACTTTTTCAAGCCCGTCTCTTCAAATTTAAACGGCAAAGGATAATGTTTTAAACTGGCTTTTTGATTGGCTGACGATTGCAAGGTTACTTTTACATCCCCCATTAATTGAATCGCGGCTTCTAACTTAAAACCATTTGCACCACCAGAAAACTTGCCTTTTTTCATGCGCTCTTTAATTACAACACGGTCAATTTGATAATCTTCAACTAACTTTAAAAAAGTCTTTTGAAA
>CAZQYD010000226.1:2041-2471 GCA_964597465.1 uncultured Piscirickettsiaceae bacterium
GTCAAACTTCCCTTTTTTCATCCGTTTTTTATTAGAAAGCCGGTAAATTGGGTAAGTTCAACTAACTTTAAAAAAGTCTTTTGAAAATATTGCAAATCACTTTTCATATCAGGATTTTCACAACTAATTCGTCTCACACGACAATCCACTAAATGAAAAATATCATCTTCCATTTTCACTAAACAAATAATTGCATCATTACCCGCTAACTCTACGCCACAAACTAACATTTTTATCCCCTTCATTATTTTGTAAATTCTAACAAAAATATGCATCTACTAAAACAATTTTAAATAAATCACTCACTCTGAAACCTTTTCATAAATATATTCGCCCAAGTCATAAGTAAAACTTGCTAGCAACCCATAAAAAACAATGATTTGCACTTGCTTTTAAAGGCAAGTATTTTAGCTCTCATATTTTAAAAGCT
>CAZQYD010000227.1:0-2453 GCA_964597465.1 uncultured Piscirickettsiaceae bacterium
CAACGACTACGCGTGATGCAACAGCTGGTCACCGTCCTTTAACTGATTTTACGACAGGTGCAAATGCTAGTCGTAGATTTGAATTCATGGAAATTGTAGTAGATAAATTAATTGCTGATCTTGAGCAGGTTCGTGATGCTTGGGAAAGTGGTGCAACTTACCGTGTAGCCTTTACTTCGCCTACAACACAAGCTGATGCCGATAAAAAGATTGAAGAAATCCTAACTGGAATGGGCACGCTTTCTGAAGGTGAGTTAGCGGGTGGGGGTATGGAAGGCGCGCTAGTTAATAACTCTCGAGGAGATGGGCATGGATGTTTGTGTGATAACACCCATCGTGATATTTGGTTAAATGCTGAAGGTGTTTCAAATTCTTGGTATGGTGTATATAAAGGTTATGATTCTACTGGTAATGGAGTAGATGATAATGGAGTTAATGAAGTAGAGGGTTATGGTTTAAATCAATATATTAGAACTTACGGCACATCTTCTTTAGCAGAGCAACTTGAGACTAAGCTTGCAACAACTGAGTTAGGTTATGGTCAAATTGATGATTTAGCTAGAGCTGGTACGCCTTTTGATTTACAAATTAAAGATCCTACTAATGCAGATGCAGCTAAAGTTAAAGCAACTATTTCTGCTTTAAATGCTCAGTCAATGGCTATTCAAGAAATCGCAACAGACCTAGGTCTGGGTGATGTTGTTCTTGATGATGCTTCTGATTGTAATACTGCAGTTCCAACAGATGGTTGTTAATAAATAATAAAAATATTTATTAATTTTTTATAAAAAGCCGAGCATTGCTCGGTTTTTTATTGCCTAAAATAAATAGTTTTTATTACTTTTATTATTGACTAGCGTATAATTAACCATTTTAAATGTAATGGTATTAATGGACGGATGGAAGCTAACTCTTTAAACATTCATACTGAATTTAAATTTTCTCGCTTGTTTGCTAGCATGCAAAAATATTACTTGTTGCTCGTTAGTGTAATATTTGTCTTATTGGTTTTTTACACATTAAATAAATTAGATTTTAATAATACCGTTCCTGATGTTGAACTTTCTGAAAAAATGCCGGGAGGAGAAGGGTCTGTTAAATTTACGCCTTTTCCATCTTTTGAATTACCTGCTAAAAACCTAAATAAAGCTGATTTACCAATGTTTCACGCAGGTAAAGCACTGGCTCGCCAACCCTGGATAAAAGCCCCAACGGTTACTTTTAAAAGAGATGGTTTAGGGCCATTATTTAATGCCCGAACTTGTTTAATGTGCCATGTAAATGGTGGCAGAGGTGTCATGCCCGTTGCTGGCGATGTTCGTTTAGATACGGCTTTTTTGCGTTTAAGTATTCCTGGCTTTGACGAAGTTCACGGTGTTATTGATGAACCTATGTATGGCGATCAATTACAAACCCAATCAACCTCTTTAGCCCATATGTTTCGCCATTTAAAAGACGCTGATTTAAAACATTCAGTTGCACCCGAGGCTTATATTTTCCCTAACTGGTCAGAAAGTAGCTTTACTTATCCTGATGGCACTAAAATTAATTTACGAGAACCTGATGTAAAAATAACCAATTTAGGCTATGGAAAAATGCACCCCGATACCATGATGGGACTGCGAAATGCCCCACCAATTCAAGGCGTAGGTTTATTAGAAACCATTAAGCAAGCAGATATTGATAAATTAGTAGATGAAAATGATGCCGACGGCAATGGTATCTCTGGGCGATTAAATAAAGTTTGGGATTTTGAAAAAAATAAAACCGTTGCGGGTCGCTTTGGGTTGAAAGCCAATAAGGCGAGTGTTCGTTTACAAACTGCTGGTGCGTTTCATGGTGATATTGGTTTAAGCAACCCCATATTTTCTTCACAGTCTTGTACTGATAAACAGGTAGACTGTAAGAATGAAATAACTGGTAATGATAAAGAAGGTACTGAAATTGATGAAAACCAATTAACCATGGTAGTGAACTTTATAAAAAATATTGGCGTACCGAAAAGAAGAAATCCAGGCAAAAAATCGGTCATGGCTGGTAGAAGTTTATTTTATCAAACAGGGTGTGCAGAATGTCATCATCCTAGCTATACAACTGGCAAGGATAAAGACTTTCCACATTTAGCCAACCAAGTTATTTGGCCTTATACTGATTTATTATTACACGATATGGGTCAAGGTTTAGCAGACGGCAGACCAGATTACCTAGCAACAGGTTCAGAATGGAAAACTCCACCATTATGGGGTGTAGGTTTAAGCAAGCAAGTAAACGGCGCACAAAATTTCTTACATGACGGACGCGCTAGAAGTGTCGAAGAAGCCATTATTTGGCACGGTGGTGAAGCAGAACAAACTAAACAAAAATTTGTAAGTTTAGATAAGATGCAGAGAGAAAAATTAATAGAGTTTGTAAACTCTTTGTAAGGAGAGGTTTTATGCAGACAATAACATTAA
>CAZQYD010000228.1:0-2426 GCA_964597465.1 uncultured Piscirickettsiaceae bacterium
GTTGTTTCCGCTTAATAAATCGACAGAAAACGATTGTTGACCTTGCCGAATTAGATTTTCATCAATACCGACCATCATTTCTTTATTTCTTAATTCAAACAAAGGAACTTGTACTGCCTGTTCAGCAGTTTTAAGAACTTTATTTTTATTTAAATCGGGTTTATACTCTACTAACGAGTCGCTAAATAGAGAGACGTGATGCAAGCTATTTTTTGCAGGTTCTTCAAAGGAAACATTCTCACTATCCGTCAATATTTTTTCTTTCAATACAAGCTGAGGTAATAAATTTTGGAATATTTGTTCATTTGTAGGGGGATTTACATTTAAATTAGATATATTTTTATCAAACTTTAGAGATGAGGAGAGACTGAGACCATCATCCGTATGGTTGAAATTATTTTGAAGTATCGTAGGGAAGTTTTCAACGCTCGCTGTTGAATATCGCCCATCTAAAGAGAAACCAGCCTCTTCTTTACTTAAACCACCTACTAATAACCCAAACTGTTCAACCATACTTTAACTCTCTGCATTAGATTAATTACTCTAAAACAAAAGCAACAAGCAAGCCAACAACGCTCACCTTAAAATAAAATTATTAGCTACGAGATCATCCATCATTTTTTGTTCTTGCCGGTCTAGATTAAGGGCTTGTTTTTTCAACAGTTTATGATAAAGTTTCTCTAGAGACTGTGCTCTTATTTTTTTCTCTACCCAAAAATCTTTTGCTTGTTCAAGCATATTTTCAAGATTTTTTATTTCGGTTTTTTGATGTTCAATTGCCTGACTTAACTTTCCAAGAAAAGCTTGCGTGCTATTTATCTCCTGCAGAGTTGTTGTTGCGGTGTTTCTTAATTTCTCTAAATACTCATTTTGATAACTAATAAGCGACTCTTGCTGCTTTTGATTCAGATGAAGTTGACTATTAATAGACTGCAAGTTCTTTTCTACACTCTCTAGGTCAACTTTTGCAAGATTTACGATTGTTAGCATTCTAGAAAGACGATTTTTCATATTAGGAAACTACAAATTTTAAAGATTTCAAACTTTCTTCTAAACTGAATTTTTGATCAATTCCTTGGGTAAGAAAATTGTTTAACAAAGGCTGTTTTTCAATCGCATAATCAATATTTTGATCAGAACCTTGTTTATACGCTCCTACATTAATTAAGTCTACATTTTTTTGATAGGTTGAATATATTTGTTTAAACCTTCTCGCAAGCTTTAGTTGCTCTTTTTCAACAATATCAATCATCACTCGACTAATCGAAGCTTCAACATCTATCGCGGGATATCTTCCCGACTCCGCGATCTCTCTTGAAAGTAAAATGTGTCCGTCCAATACACCACGTGCAGCATCAACGACTGGATCAGCTTGGTCATCACCTTCCGCTAAAACCGTATAGATAGCGGTAATAGACCCTTCTCCCTCTTTACCATTTCCAGCCCTTTCAACCAATTGAGGAATTTTGGCAAAAACCGAAGGAGGATAGCCCTTGGTGGCCGGCGGCTCACCAACTGCCAAGGCAATTTCTCTTTGTGCTTGAGCAAAACGCGTTAACGAGTCCATTAATAATAAAACTTTTTTTCCTTTCCCCCGGAAATATTCAGCTATTGCCGTAGCTAACATTGCACCATGTAACCGCATTAAGGGTGGGTCATCTGCTGGTGTTGCAATAACAATAGAACGCTTTAAGCCTTCTTCACCAAGGTTGTTTTTAACAAAATCATTGACCTCTCTACCACGCTCACCAATCAATCCTACTACGACTATTTCGGCCTCAGTAAATTTTGTTATCATCCCTAACAATACACTTTTTCCGACTCCTGTACCTGCCATCAAACCAACACGCTGTCCTTCGCCAATTGTTAGCAATGCATTAATCGTTTTAATTCCCACATCAAGCGACTTGGTGATTGCTGTACGAGATAAGGGGTTTATTTTTTTTCCATGCAGGGCAACGTAGTCTTCATAAACAGGTGTTTTTTTACCGTCTAAAGGGTGACCTGAACCATCTAGCACCCTACCTAGCATAGAAAACCCGACTCCTATCCTAACGCCACCCGTAACGGAAACAACTTTCGAATTTGGCTCTAAACCATGTACATGACCAATTGGCATTAAGAAAAGTTTATCATTATGGAAGCCCACAACTTCAGATTCTACAATTCCTTGGGAAGGCGAATGAATTTCACACTTCGAGCCAATCGGTGCGTACAAACCAACCACTTCAAGAGCCATTCCAACCATCCTAACAAGACGACCTTCTAGTAAAGGCTCAAGGGCTTCTGGTAGCTGCTCCGTAAGTTGTTCAGTTTTTTGTAGTAGGTACTGATTAAATAACATCTGTAACATAAAAGAAGAGACCTTTGCATAAGGAAACGCTTAACAACTAAGATTATTTTATACTGGTAAAAAGTGCCGATAT
>CAZQYD010000229.1:0-2412 GCA_964597465.1 uncultured Piscirickettsiaceae bacterium
AGGAGAAATAAAATGGGTCTATTTGATTTTGCAAAAGAAATGGGTAAGAAAATATTTGGTAGTGAAGATGAAGCACCAGAAAAAATAAAAGCTCATATTGAGGGTGATAACCCAGGAATTGAAGGCTTGGAAGTGTCTGTTAAAGATGGTGTTGCTACCTTGAAAGGGAAAACAGATGATCCGAGTGCGTTTGAAAAAGCAATTTTAATGGCGGGTAATATTTTCGGAATTTCTGAAGTTCGTGCCGATGAGGTGGAGGCACCAGAGCAAACAGTGGAAGTGGAATATTACATTATCAAAAAAGGTGATACCCTTTGGAAGGTCGCTGCTCAGTTTTATGGAAATGGTAGCAAGTACACTAAGATTTTTGAGGATAATCGTGAAGTTATAAAAGATCCTGATTTAATCTATCCCGGTCAAAAAATCCGTATTCCTAAATAGCAAAAGTCTCAAGTATATGGATTAAAAAGGTTTGTTTTGGAAATAAAATGAACTTTTTTAATTTTAGGTGCGGCTTTTAAAAATCGTCGCTATCTTCCATTTCGTCTAGCCAATCTAAAATATTCGAATCGTTTTTATCTGACGGTTTTTTATCTGGATTTTCAAATAATTTATAACGTCTTTTGGCTTCTTCGGTTAAAGGTAGGACAATCACCTCAACTAATTTGTGTTCAAAATCAGCGGGAATATGAATTTTGATTTTTCCATTCTTAACTTTTGTAAATTCTCTAACGGCATCCATTTTGTTTTCCTTAATTTAATATACTTTTTATAACAGAGGTTAGTTTTTGTAATTCTGCCTGTTTTATATTATAAGCGGGTAGGGTGTAAACTAGCTTGCCAAACGGTCTTATCCATACGCCGTTTTCTAATGCTTTTTGTTGGATTTGATTGCCTAAATCACTCCGCTCTAGTTCAATCGCTCCAATCGCCCCTAACACCCTTACATCCTTTATGCCTTGTATTTGTTTGAGTGGTATGAGTTCTTTTATAAAATGCTGTTCTATGCGTTGAATGTTTTCTTGCCAGTTTGAATTTAGTAGAACTTTAATGTTCGCTAGGGCGGCACTGCAAGCTAACGGGTTTGCCATATAGGTTGGGCCGTGGGCTAAAATTCCTGGGTTGCCGTTGCTGATGGTTTGGCTTATTTTTTCGGTAGTGAGTGTGGCGGCGAGTGAAATGTGTCCGCCAGTTAAGGTTTTTCCTAGGGTCATAATGTCGGGGGTGATGTTTGCCCATTCGCAGGCGAATAGTTTGCCTGTTCTGCCGAATCCTGTGGCTATTTCGTCAATAATTAGCAGTATGTTGAATTCATCGCACAGGTTTCTAACTTGCTTTAGGTAGTCAGGGCGGTAGATTCGCATACCGCCTGCACCTTGCACAATCGGTTCAATAACCATAGCCGCAATATTGTTTTGCTCTTTTTCCATAATAGCTCGTAAGGCTGCAATGTCTTTATTATCTGATTTGATTGCAAAACCTTGTTCAGGTGCGGGGGCAAAATAATGTTTGGCTAGCACTTCGCTAAATAATCCGTGCATACCATTAACTGGGTCGCATATCGCCATGGTTGCAAAAGTATCGCCGTGATAACCATTTTTAACGGTAATGAGTTTGTTTTTATTAGCTTGGTTTTTGCTAATCCAGTATTGCAATGCCATTTTGATGGCGACTTCTACCGCAACAGAGCCAGAGTCAACAAAAAACACCTTGTCTAATTTTTGTGGCGTGAGTTCGATTAATTTTTGTGCCAATTCAATAGCGGGTTGATGGGTTAATCCGCCAAACATAATATGAGGCATTGTGTCCAACTGGAGGTGCATGGCTTTTATTATTTCTGGCTGATTGTAGCCGTGAATTGCTGACCACCAAGAGGACATACCGTCGATTACCTCGCGATCATCCGCTAAAGTGATTATCGAACCATTGGTTTTTTTTACGCCAATAGCGGGAGTTTCTGCGGGTAATTTTGCGTAGGGGTGCCAAACGTGTGTTTGGTCAAATTCTAATAGTGATTGCCATTTATTCATTGGTTTTATTTTATTTTTATAGGTAAATTATTGTTAATGTCTGTATTTTCACAAAAAAGTGCCCAGGGGGGTGAATATTTTTAATTTTATTTAATCTTTACACTTGACTATTCGCTATATTTACTTAAAATACGCCACATCAAATCGGAGGATTTCCCGAGCGGCCAAAGGGGGCAGACTGTAAATCTGCTGGCTCAGCCTTCGGTGGTTCGAATCCACCATCCTCCACCATTTTTGATTTATTTCAAATTGGATTGATAAATAAAATAAATTGCTTTATAATTTTTATAAGACAGATTTTATTGTGCGGGTATCGTATATTGGCTATTACCTCGGCCTTCCAAGCCGATGAGAGGAGTTCGATTCTCCTTACCCGCTCCAA
>CAZQYD010000230.1:0-2412 GCA_964597465.1 uncultured Piscirickettsiaceae bacterium
AAGATTCAATTGATACCCATTATCAATTAATAATAATAACTATTACTATCAATATCAATAAGTTAACCTAATATTGCTATAAGTTTTTTTTGTTTATATTCTCTATTTTGAATTTGACTTAGCTAGCTAAAGAGCGTACATTTACCTAGATAATAACGATACTATTATATAATTAAAAAACGGAGTTAATATGTCTTTAAATCGTCGCGAGTTTCTTCACGTAATGTCATTAGCCGCTGCAGCAGGAATGTTGCCAGGAACAGCAGGAGCAATGTCATCAGGCTCTTCAAAAGGAAGTGCAGCTTCGTCTGCAATGTATGACCTTCCAATGAAAGGAAAGGTACGTTTACTGCATATCACAGATACCCATGCACAGTTAAATCCAATTTACTTTCGTGAGCCTAACGTAAACTTAGGAGTGGGTCCTGCATTTGGTAAACTACCGCACGTTGTTGGTACAAAACTACTGAAAAAAATCGGTGTTGAAGAGAATACCCCTTTAGCGCATGCATTCACCTTCTTAAACTTCCAAGAAGCTTCAGAGCAATATGGAAAAGTAGGTGGTTTTGCTCATGTTAAAACGCTATTAGACAAACTACGTGAAACCGCTGGCGGTAAAGACAATACGCTAACAATGGACGGTGGTGATTTGTGGCATGGTTCTGGTACTGCATTATGGACACGTGGACAAGACATGGTAGAAGCATCTAACATTCTAGGTGTTGATATCATGACCGGTCATTGGGAATTTACCTACGAAGAAAAAGAAGTGCTTGCTAACCTTGGAAAATTTAAAGGTGAATTTCTAGCACAAAACGTTCGTATTAAAGAAGATTCATTATTTGGTGATGAATATCGTGAAATGACGGATTCTTTTGACGGTCGTGGACTGTATGATGAAGATGATGCACGTGCGTTCAAGCCTTATACCGTTAAAATTATTAATGGTGAGCGTATTGCTATCGTTGGTCAAGCCTTCCCACGTACTGCTAATGCTAACCCACAAGCAAACTTTCCAGATTGGTCGTTTGGTCTTCGTGAAGATGACTTACAAGCTACTGTAACAGCTATTCGTAAAACTGAAAAGGTCGCTGCTGTTGTGATGATTTCTCATAATGGTATGGATGTTGATATCAAAATGGGCTCTAGAATTAACGGGCTTGACGCTATATTTGGTGGTCACACACATGACGGTATCGCCAAAACAATTCCTGTAAAAACACCAGAAGGTGGCGTTTGTCACGTAACCAATGCAGGTTCTAATGGTAAATATGTTGGTTGCATGGATTTAGATATTCAAAATGGCAAGCTAAGAGGTATCAACTACACTTTACTACCTGTTTTCTCTAATGTGCTAGCCGCAGACAAAGAAATGCAAACTTATATTGATCATCTTTACACAAGAAAATATGACAAAAATGTAATTGAGTCACGTAATCCTAATAAGTACACAAACAAAGATCGCATGGGTAAAACCTACGGTGAAATTTTGGGTGAAGAGCTAGCTGTGGCAGAAGATACCTTATATCGTCGTGGTAACTTCATGGGAACATGGGATCAAATCATTGTAAACTCACTACGAGAAGAACATGATACACAAATCGCTATGTCAGCGGGTGTCCGTTGGGGTACCTCAGTATTAGCTGGCGAAATGATTACAATGGAACGTGTCATGGATCAAACTTCAATGACCTATGGTGAAACCTACAAATCTGAAGTAACGGGTGCGGCGATGAAAGATATTTTAGAAGGTATCTGTGAAAACCTATTCCAAAAAGATCCATACTTGCAATCAGGTGGCGACATGGTTCGTCTAGGTGGGATGGACTATACTTGCGAGCCAAATGGTAAATTCGGTAGCCGCATCTCTGAAATGCGTTTAGATGATGGAACGCCATTAGAAGCAAATAAAACCTATACCGTTGCTGGTTGGGCACAGGTTGAAGCTGTTGGTGAAGGTCGTCTAATGTGGGATGTTGCCGCTGATTATCTACGTAATCATAAAAAGTCAACCAAGTTAAGTAAAGTTAACAATCCAAAGTTGAAAGGTGTTAAAAACAACCCAGGTATCGAAGCATACCCTGGTGAACTAACTTAGCAACTAAGATTAATTTAAATTAGATACAAAAAAGCCTGTTAACTTGTTAACGGGCTTTTTTTTGCTCTAAATTTAGGGTTTTCAGCTACTTATCCCGCTTGCTGGGTAAAAAGTGCCCAGGGGGGGTAAATATTCATATAAGTAAATGTTTAGTTCCAAGTTATTATGGTTTTAGTTATAATTTCCAAAAAGGAGTAAATTTTGGGATTACTCCCTGGGTACGCAGCATTAAACACCTAAGTGAAAGAGTGAAATAAAATTAAATAGAGTTGGGCAAAACAAGAAAAAAGTAAACCCCCCGTTGAGAGGGGTAG
>CAZQYD010000231.1:0-2397 GCA_964597465.1 uncultured Piscirickettsiaceae bacterium
TTTGGAAAGTTAACATTATATAAAACCTATATTACAACTATATTTCATTTAAGGAAACACTCGCTAAAAAATTAAACAAGATTTTTACTGTATAATTCAAGCAATAAAAACTTTAAGGTAACATTAAAAATGAAATACGATTATGACATGATTGCAATTGGAGCAGGAAGTGGTGGTTTATCCGTTGTTGAAAAGGCGGTTGAGTTTGGTAAAAAATGTGCCGTGGTCGAAGCCAAAAAACTCGGTGGTACTTGCGTTAATATCGGTTGTGTGCCTAAAAAAGTCATGTGGTTTGGTGCACATATTGCCGAAGCGGTTCGTGATGCGGGTGACTTTGGTTTTGATGTTAAACAAAATGGTTTTGACTGGTCAACATTAGTTGAAAAACGCGAAAATTATATCAATGGCATTACCACTTGGTATAAAGGCTATGTTGAAGACCTTGGCATTGATTTATTAGAGGGTTGGGGTAGCTTTGTTGATGAACATACTATTGCTGTCGATGGCAAAACCTATACGGCAGAAACCATTGTTATCGCACCAGGTGGGCAACCGCTGATTCCAAACACCGTTGAAAATGCAGATTTAGGCATTACCTCCGATGGCTTTTTTGCTTTAACTAAACAACCTAAAAAAGTAGCCGTCATTGGTAGTGGTTATATTGCGGTTGAATTAGCTGGCGTATTACAAGCACTTGGTACGCAAACCTGTTTAATTAGTCGTAAAGATTTAGTTTTGCGTGGCTTTGACGACATGATTCGTGAAACCTTAACCGAAGCGATGATTAACAGCGGCATTAACAAACACTATCATTTTGATGCTAAAAAATTAACCAAAGAAACCGACGGCACAATTACCATCGAATCAAAAGATGGGCAAGTCATTAAAGGCTACAACGAAGTCATTTGGGCGGTTGGTAGAGAAACCCTAACCGAACCCTTAGCACTAGATAAAGTCGGCTTAGCAACCAATGGCAAAGGCTTTATTGATGTCGATGATTTCCATAAAACTAGCGTTAAAAACATTTATGCCATTGGCGATATAACAGGACAAGCCCAGCTTACTCCAGTGGCAATTCGTGCGGGTCGTTATTTGGCGGAAAGGTTATATAACAATAAACCACAACTAAAAATGGACTTATCAAAAGTACCGACCGTCGTATTTTCTCACCCCCCTATCGGCACAATGGGATTGGCGGAACATGAAGCGAAAGCTAAGTTTGGCGAAGATAATATTAAAGTTTATACATCAGTCTTCACGCCAATGCGTTATGCGTTTACCCAACACCAAACCAAAACAGGTTTAAAGCTAATTTGTGAAGGCGAAGAGCAACGCGTGGTTGGCTTACATATTATTGGTGAAGGGGCTGACGAAATGCTACAAGGTTTTGCGGTAGCGATTCAAATGAATGCGACTAAAGCAGACTTTGATGCAACTATTGCAATTCACCCCAGTTCGTCGGAAGAATTGGTTACTATGAGACCGATGATTTTAAAATAATTACTCATTAGGAGTGAAAAATGGAAGCACTGCATTTAAGAGCTAAACCAGAGACGATTATTAAAATACTAAAATTAGTCAACAAAGCATCTCAAGACGGAGAAGAGGTTGAAATACTTGACAATACGGTATTTGAAAAAGAACAGAAAATGCTATTTAAAGCATTGTTAGAAGAAAAAAATGGTGAAACATTTGAGCATGATAAAACCTGGGATAATCTACTAGAGACCTTTGCATAAATGGATGCACAAATTAATGTAAAAAATATTCGAGACTTTGTCGTATTGGATATAAAATAATTTATAAATTAAATGCCAACACCATAACAATATTAGCGATATATAAGCAGATTGATTTTGACGAAACTAGCATATCCTGACACTACCAATTTGATAAGAAAACACTTCAACATTTCCACCCTTTCTACCATTAAGAGGGTGCCCCTGGCATTTTCTGATGCTACGCATGATATCTTTATTGTTCCGCAACAAAAGATAGTGATTAAACAAATACGAACTGATAGTTTAGCAAACTCTGTTTTTTGGCAGCAGATGGCAAGTGAATTTAATGCTGGGTTATTTTCTCAGTTTGAAAAACTAGAGCAAATCTATCCGCAACTCGCTCAAATTTCTCCATTAAATATTCCTGTTTTTCTACAACAACAAATAAATATAGACCAAGATTTTTACGCCTTCTCTGCAAGCTTAATGCCAGGCAAAACTTTACAACCTGCCATGGTCAATAAAACGATGGTAAAGCAACTCGCTCAACATCTTGCAAGTTGCCATGCTCACGGATTAATTATGCCCGATTTAAGGTGGGATCAGTTTTTAACTGACGGTAAAGAAATCACGGCGTTTATTGACTTAGATGCCTTGATAAAAGCACCCATTGAAA
>CAZQYD010000232.1:0-2391 GCA_964597465.1 uncultured Piscirickettsiaceae bacterium
TGACGCACATTTTTTCTCAGTAAAATTCTAATCGCGGTTATTAAGTGTCTCCTTAGGAAACGCTTAACAACTAAGATTATTTTATACTGGTAAAAAGTGCCGATATTTTCACTGCAATTCGTTGCAATAGCTAGCTATTACGCCTCATTTCAGCAAAAATAGCGACACTTTTTTCTCAGCCTAATTCTAACCTTAGTTATTAAGCGCCTCCATAACGGATGTAGAAGAGGTTACTACCTAAATCCTAGCTAGACTAGGTTTAATAGAAACTTAAATCCTGCAAGAGAACGCACAAAATGTATTGCAAGCTATTGGTTTGTATGTCGATATTTAGTTTTTCGAGGGTGTCAATAAGCACTCAAATTAAATTCGCTCTACAAACCAATGTCTTACAATCTATGAGCACGTTCACTTGTAGGGTTTATGTGGAAAAATTCTCATCAAGGAGAAATATTGTGAATAGTAAAGTAAGGTTTTCAGCTATTTTGTTAGCTGTTTATACCGTAATATACTTTGGTATTGCGCTGATGACAAGTGCAACATTTAAAGATATTGCGGCAACGCCAATAGCAGGTATGCCATTGGCTATTTGGGGGGGATTAGTGGCCATCATTTCTGGTGTAATCATTACTCGTCTTTATTTGAATAAGATGAGTGCTGGGGAGAATAAATAATGGAAAATTTAGTTGCTCTAATTATCGTTGGTTTTGGTATTGCTCTTTCGATTGGGATTAGTTTCTATCATCGCGGCTCTACTGGAAGCACGGCGAATTTCTATATTGCTGGTGGCGGTATTTCTCCTAAGGTAAATGGTCTAGCAATGCTAGGTGACTATGCTTCTGCCGCGAGTTTTTTAGGGGTGGCGGGTGCGGTTGCACTTTTAGGTGTTGACGGCTGGTGGCTTGCCATTGGTTTCTTTGCTGCTTGGATTGTGGTTTTGATTGCCATTTCTAGCCCGCTTAAAAATGTTGGTAAATTCACGGTTGCAGATGTACTGAACGCACGTTTCTCTAGAAATTCCAAGCAGATACGTACTGTTGCAATGTTATCAACTCTGGTTTTATGCGTTATGTACCTTGTTCCACAGATAGTAGGTGCGGGTCACTTGTTTGGTCTGTTGCTAGGCTGGGATTATTTACCAACAGTATTGGTTACAGGTTCATTGATGGCATTGTTCGTCATCATCGGTGGTATGAAAGGAACGTCTTATAATCAGGCTATTCAGGGAGTCATCCTGTTTGGTGCGATGTTGTTCTTACTTGTCTTCGGTATTATTCATCTGTTTGATGGTAACCCGGCGGGTGTAATTGAAGCATCTCAGCAAATGGTTCCAGTCAAGCTGGCAGCAGCTAATGCTGAAGCAGTGATAGCGGCAGCGGCGGCATCGTCTCCTGGGGAAGCGGTTCAAGCTGTACGTGCAATTATGGTGGATGCACCATCTGCGGTAACTCCTGGCGTGGGTCTACGTGACTTTGCTAACCAAGCGTCCCTAGTAATTGCACTTTTCTTGGGAGTATTGGGTCTTCCTCATATTCTAATAAAGTTTTATACCGTATCAAACGCTTCGGATGCTCGTAAATCAGCGGAGATTACAATTTGGGGTCTAGCGATTTTCTATGCGGCTATCTTCTTTGTTGGTTTGATTGCTATGTACGCTCTGTACCCAGATCTAATTAAAATGATTGCAGAAGGTGAAGTGGGTAAAGCTAAAAATATGACAATGCCGATGCTTGGTGATATGCTTGGTGGTCAGATCTTGATGGGGGTGATTGCAGCAGGTGCAATGGCGGCAATGCTGAGTACTTCAGCGGGTCTTCTGATCTCTGCGACCTCATCGCTAGCTCATGATCTGTATAAAGGTGTCATTAACCCTGATTCAACGGATGAGCAAGAGCTTAGATTTGCAAAAATAGGCGCATTCTTGATAGCGATTATTGCGATTGCCATGTCTGTTTGGTTGAGAGAAGAAAATGTAGCCATGCTTGTTGGTATGTGTTTTGGTATTGCAGCCTCAACATTTGCACCAGCGCTGGTCTTTGCAGTTTGGTGGAAAGGACTAACGAGCCAAGCGGTTATATACGGTATGGCGACTGGTCTTGTGCTGTCTCTACTATTCACTTTCTCTAAGTTTTTCGGACTTGAAACTATGCTCGGTTTAGATGTGCTGGTTAACCCAGCACTATACTCTGTTCCAGTTGCAGTATTGGTTACGATTGTGGTTAGTAAAATGACAAACGATAAAGGTGATACTGAAGCCTTTATGGCGAAAGCACACGGTCAATAACTAACGCTTACACGAGTGGAATTAATACCTCCTTCTCGTGTTCAGTGTCTCCTAAGGAATCGCTTAACAACTAAGATTATTTTATACTGGTAAAAAGTGCCGATATT
>CAZQYD010000233.1:0-2381 GCA_964597465.1 uncultured Piscirickettsiaceae bacterium
AGAGGCGCGAGTTTTTGCTTTAGCAAAAAACCGTGACGCTTTTAGCAATCAGGTGTATGCCCATGTTAGAGCTGGCAGGTAAATTACAGAAATTAACCGCACTTGTTGTAGAGCAGCTGTTTAAATAAATACTATACTTTAGGAACCGCTTAACAACTAAGATTATTTTATACTGGTACAAAGTGCCGATATTTTCACTGCAATTCGTTGCAATAGCTAACTATTACGCCTCATTTCAGCAAAAATAGCGACACTTTTTTCTCACCCTAATTCTAACCTTAGTTATTAAGCGTTTCCTTAAAAATTAATTAAATTTAGCTTCAATATCCGCTATTTCCTCTTCTAATGTTAGCCATTTTTCTTCCAAAGATTCTAAATCTTGCTTTGTTATTGATTCTTCTATTAATATCTCTGCTAATTCGTTGCTTTTATTTGACTCGTACAAGCCGCCATCTTCCATCTTCAAATGTAACTCTGTAAGCTTTGTTTGTGCGAGCTCTAACTGTTTTTCTACTTTTTTAAGCTCGAAGGTTTGTTTTTTAGTCGCATCTCTAAGTTGCTTTCGTAAATTAGCATTTTCTTGACGACTGGCTTTTTTAACTTTTTTCTCTTCACCACGCTCATTAACGGTTTTAGCTTTTTCGGATTTTAAGCGTTGTTGCTGTTCTTTTAAGTGCTTTAAGCGTTGTTGTAAATACTCCTCTAAGCTCCCATGAAAATAAGTTACTTTTTTATCATGTACCCACCAAAACTGGTCAACAATACTAGAGAGCAGGTGCTGGTCATGCGTAACAAGAATCAGTGCTCCTTCAAATTCTTGCAATGCCATGTCTAGTGCATCACGAGTTTCCATGTCTAAATGATTGGTAGGCTCATCTAGAATAATCAAATTTGGCTTTTGAAAAATCATTAATGCTAAAGATAACCGAGCCTTTTCACCACCTGAGAAGTCGGCTATTTTATCGAATGTTTTTTGGCTACTAAAACCAAACCCGCCCAAAAAATTACGGGCTTCTTGGTCAGACACAAGTGTTTCCACACCAAATTCATTGGTCGATTTCGCCACGGCAGTTAAATGCTGTAACGGGCTTTGATCTAGATTTAAAGACTCCAGCTGATGCTGAGCAAAATAACCGACTTTAATGCCCTTCGATTGCACTACTTTGCCTGATTGAGGCTGTAATTCATTAATTAATAATTTTAATAGTGTAGATTTCCCCGAACCATTCACGCCCACCAAACCAATCCTATCACCTGAGCGTAAAACTAAATCCGCATCTTCAATAATAGAATTGTTTGGATAACCAAAGTTAAGTTCATGCACTTGTAGCATCGGATCTGGAATGGCACCTGTTTCAAAAAAACGAAAATGAAAAGGGTTGCTTGCTTGTACCGCTGCCACTTCCTCCATGCGTTCGAGGGCTTTAACGCGACTCTGTGCCTGTTTTGCTTTTGAAGCCTTGGCTTTAAATCGCTCAATAAAGCTTTTTAAATGTTGCATCTGTTGCTTTTGCTTTTCATGCAATGATTGCTGTTGCATTAACTGCTCATTACGTTGACGCTCAAAGGCAGCAAAATTTCCAGAATAATATTGGATTTTTTGCTTATCAATCGTCGCAATGCCCTGCACCACTTCATCTAAAAAATGACGGTCATGCGAAATAACAATCACCGCACCCTCAAAGTTTTTTAACCATTGAATGACCCAAGAAACTGCCTCAATATCTAAATGGTTGGTCGGTTCATCTAATAGCAACAAATCTGAACGTTGCATTAAAGCCCTTGCTAGTTTTAGCCGAACTTGCCAACCACCCGAAAAATCAGTCATAGGTTTAACAAAGTCTAATTCAATAAACCCCAAACCATATAAAAGCTGTTGAGCCTTTAGTGGTACAAGATAACCAGCAATTTTATCAAGTTCATCGTAATATTTTACTAAGGCATCATGATTATCACTAGATTCTGCTGAACTAATATTAGCCATAATACCCGCATACAAAGTATCACCTGTCACCACAAAATCTAATACAGTTTGAGAGGTTGCCTTAACCTCTTGTTGAACAAAACCCACCACCCAAGCATCAGGCAAAGCAATATTGCCTGACTCAAGACTAACTTCATTCATAATCGCTTTAAATAAGGTTGACTTGCCCGCCCCATTTTGACCAATTAAGCCGATGCGTTGTTTAGGGTGGATAGTAAGACTAGCGTTGTCAAGCAGAACCTTGGTACCTGCCATTAAGCCGATCGACTGTATGGATAACATTAAAAAATAAAACCTTTAATTGAAAAACTAAGGAAGCTATTTTAATGTAAATTTTGCCACGCCCTTAAACTTTCTTTTTCAAATTTTCTGGGCTCTTCTCCGCCATTATGGCACT
>CAZQYD010000234.1:0-2352 GCA_964597465.1 uncultured Piscirickettsiaceae bacterium
AATAAGGCAAAATTTATCTCATTTTTATTCGCACCCCATTTATGCAAAGGTCTCAGTAAATATTTAATACTTTTAAAAAAGGAAACTTATAATGAAAAAAACATTAATTTCAGCTTCAGTTTTAGCTTTATCTTTAGTAGGAACTTCAGCAATGGCTGCGGGTAATTCAAACACGGGTTGTGGACTTGGTTCTATGGTTATAAAAAATCAAGACTCTGTTGTAATGCAAGTTCTTGCTGCTACAACCAATGGTACTTCAGGTAACCAAACCTTCGGTATTACTTCTGGAACATTAGGTTGTGCTAAGCCTGTATCAATCGCTATGAATGATAAAGCACAAAGCTTTGTTGCTAGTAATATGGATAGTATTGCGGTAGATATCGCTGCAGGTCAAGGTGAAAGCTTAGATACTTTACTTTCTCTTATTAATGTAGAAGATAAAACTTTAGCTTCAGCAACTCTTAAAAATAACTTTTCAAATATCTATACAAGTGCAAGCGTAACATCTGCACAAGTTGTAGACAACATCGTTGCATCTTTGTAATTTGTTGACTAAAAAAGGGCTAATTTCTTTAGCTCTTTTTGTTTGTCTAATACCAACAACATCTTTTTCTTTCGATACTAAACTTCTATCTGAAGAACGCTACTGGCAACAGCTTTTACATTTTAAAAATGGGCAATCTGAAATAGATTCAAGCAATTTTTTTCTTGCGTCAAATGGAAAAATTGATGCCAAGGCAGAGCTAGAAGCCACACTTTCGGCAATCCATAACAATGAAGATATCACTTGTCGTTTTCCTGCTAGAATAAAATGGCTGTATGAAACTATTCCAGAGCTATCAAACAAAATAGACTATAAAAAATGTCAATCTTTAGAAGAGTTGCTGGAAACCTATCAAGCCTCTAATGCCGTTCTTGTTTTTCCTACTGCACATATAAATTCCCCAGCATCAATGTTTGGTCATTCTTTTTTAAGAATAGACGATAAAAGTGGTTTATCACTTACCGCTAATGCGATTAACTATGCCGCTGAAACTACTGAAACCAATGGTTTTCTTTTTGCCTATCAAGGTCTTTTTGGTGGCTATAATGGTAAATATTCAGCACTGCCTTATTATAAAAAAATAAAAGAATATAGTGACTTAGAGCGTCGGGATATTTGGGAATATGATTTAAACTTAAACCAACACGAACTAACTCGGTTACTGACACACTTATATGAATTAAAAGATACCTATGCTGATTATTTTTTCTTAACCGAAAACTGCTCCTATAATCTTTTATGGCTTTTAGAAATAGCACGCGCGGATACTGATTTAGTTAGCCTCTTTCATCTTAAAGCTATTCCGATCGATACGATTAAAGCGATTAATCAAGCTGGTTTTATTGAGGGGACTTCATTTAGGCCATCTAAAACTAAGCAAATTAAAAATTTGGTAAAACAAGAAGAAAATGCGACAGGAGATTTAAAAAAAGCGTACAAAGCAGAGCTTGATATAGAACGATTAAAACTAAATCGTACAAAAAATAAAATTGATAAAAACGCCTATATTAAAGAATTATTAGCTAAATTATCAGTTAGAAGTAAGTTGCCTATGTTGCCAGAAGCAAAAATTGCGGTGCCAAGTGACCCTCTTTTATCCCATAAAACAGCCAAAATAACGGCAGGATATAACACTAAAGAGGATTTAGAATTTGGAGTGAAGTTTTCTTTTCATGATATTTATGATCTAGAAAAAGGCTTTATTTCAGGTGCTTATATCAACTTTTTTAATTTACAGTTCTATAAAAGTAAGGGAGATAAAATTAAGCTTAAAGATCTAGATTTACTGAGTATTAATTCCTATGCCGTAAGAGATGATATTTTTAAGCCGATTTCTTGGGGAGTGTCCATTGGTACAAAAGAGTTTCGTCAAGAAAACCATTTTAAATTGACTAGTGAAGTAGGGCTTTCTTATGCTTTAGGAAAAGAAGCATTTAGTTTTTTAATGCTAAAACCGTCCTTATTTTATAAGAACCAAACCATACTTGGTTTAGGAGTTAAGGCTGGCTTTATTGCTAATCATGATAATTATAAGTTTGGAATAATAGGCGAAAATAGTTTTTTTAATGAAGGTCAGAATAACATTAATATAGAAGCATTTTCGACTATAAAAATAACTAAAAATACAGCCATTAATTTAAAAGTAAATACCCTTGAAGCAGGCAAAGAAACTTATACATTTTCAATGTTTTACTATTTATAATGAGACCTACCCCCCTGGGTACTTTTTAGGTTTTTTAATGTTGTTAAGGAGGCACTTAATAACCGCGATTAGAATTTTACTGAGAAAAAATGTGCGTCAAGTTTCG
>CAZQYD010000235.1:0-2336 GCA_964597465.1 uncultured Piscirickettsiaceae bacterium
GTGTACCTGTCTTAACCGATGTGCATGAAGATACGCCGTTAGATGAAGTCGCATCGGTAGTGGATGTGATGCAAACACCTGCATTTTTGGTACGTCAAACCAATTTTATCCAAAATGTGTGCCGTCAAGGTATTCCTGTTAATATCAAAAAAGGACAGTTCCAAGCCCCTTGGGATATGGATCAAGTTGTATTGAAAGCCCGTGAAGTTGGTAATGAACATATCATGGTTTGTGATCGTGGAACGTCATTTGGTTACAATACGCTAGTGTCTGATATGCGTGGTTTAGCTTCCATGCGAAGCACGGGTTGCCCTGTTGTTTTTGATGCAACGCATTCCGTGCAACAACCAGGCGGTAACGGTACAACATCTGGCGGTCAAAGAGAAATGGTACCCGTTCTTGCGCGTGCCGCCATTGCGGCAGGCGTATCAGGTGTATTTATGGAAACCCACCCAAACCCAGAAAAAGCATTATCTGATGGACCTAATATGTGGCCAATTGATAATTTAAAACCCATCTTACAAACAATTAAAATGTTAGATGATGTGGTGAAATCACAAGGATTTATTGAAACAATTTAATCTGTCATCCACTCGTAACAAACATAGCATATAATACGCACAAATTTTAAATAGAAAGGAAAATAGCATGTCGCTAATAAAAGATATTAAAGCTCGTCAAGTAATAGATTCTCGTGGAAACCCAACCGTTGAAGCAGATGTAACCCTAGAAGACGGTTCATTTGGTCGTGGAATTTCACCTTCAGGAGCCTCAACTGGTTCACGTGAAGCAATCGAGTTAAGAGATGGCGATAAATCTGTTTATGGTGGGAAAGGCGTGCTGAAAGCAATTTCAAACATCAATGGCGAAATTAAAACCGCCTTACTTGGTAAAGATGCAACAAATCAAGAAGCGATTGATAATCTAATGATTGAATTAGATGGAACGCATAACAAAGCTCGTTTAGGTGCAAATGCACTACTTGCCGTTTCTATCGCAACCGCTCAAGCGGCAGCACAGTCTAAAGGTTTACCTTTATATGCTTATTTAAAAACGGATGACTATAAAATGCCGGTACCGATGATGAATATCATCAATGGTGGAGAGCATGCAGATAACTCAGTTGATTTCCAAGAATTCATGATTATGCCAGTGGGTGCACCAACGATTGCAGAAGCAGTTCGTTACGGTTCAGAAATATTTCATGCCTTGAAAAAAGTGTTAGCTGATAAAGGTTATAATACTGCAGTAGGAGATGAAGGTGGTTTTGCACCTGATCTTAAATCAAATGAAGAAGCAGTAACTGTTATTTTAGAAGCGATTGAAATTGCAGGTTATAAAGCTGGTGAAGACGTTATGATAGCAATGGATGCCGCTTCATCAGAGCTATATAAAGATGGTAAATATCATCTTAGTTCAGAAAACAAAATTTTAACCTCTGAAGAATTAGTTGATTTATTCTCTAGTTGGGTTGATAAATATCCAATTATCTCTATCGAAGATGGCTTAGATGAAAGCGACTGGGATGGTTTCAAGTACCAAACTGAAAAAGATGGCCATCGTTTACAAGTAGTAGGGGATGATTTATTTGTAACCAACCCTAAAATTTTGCAAGAAGGGATTGATAAGAAAATTGGTAACTCAATCTTAATCAAAATCAACCAAATAGGTACACTAACAGAAACCTTTGCGGCGATTAAAATGGCTAAAGATGCAGGTTATACTGCGGTAATTTCGCATCGTTCGGGTGAAACAGAAGATACCGTGATTGCTGATATTGCGGTTGCAACGGGTGCAGGGCAAATTAAAACAGGTTCTTTATCACGTACTGACCGTATTGCAAAATACAACCAACTATTACGTATTGAAGAAGCGCTTGGCGACTCTGCTCCTTACCCTGGAATGGATGCGTTCTACAACCTTAAAAAATAAAGCTGAGGCTTTGATTAGATAATGAAAATTATATTTTCTATATTAGGAATCATTATCTTTATTTTGGTGATTCGCTTCCTATCTTCTGACGGTGGGATAAGCGAATACCAGCAACTTTCTTCAAAACTTGACGCAATTGAAGCTGAAAACGATCAGCTACGAGAGTCCAATCTTATTCTTAAAAAAGAAGTCCAAGAACTGCAATCTAACACCAAAATCATAGAGTCTATTGCTAGGCAAAAGCTAGGGATGATTAAAAAAGATGAAGTGTTTATTAAAGTGATTGAAATCCCAGTATCTAAGACAAATACTGTTGATTAATCTTCTGCAAAGGTCTCAAATTAATTTCTTTTAAGGAACCGCTTAATAACTAAGGTTAGAATTAGGCTGAGAAAAAAGTGTCG
>CAZQYD010000236.1:0-2311 GCA_964597465.1 uncultured Piscirickettsiaceae bacterium
TAAATTGACCTAGTTTTCGGCTCTAATTCTCATGATTATCGCAAAGAATGCAATCTTTTCACGATTACAAATGAAATGCTAATAAACAAAGCTGAAACAACTAAAACCACTTCCATATTATACAACTGATAAACAATCCCCGACAAGAGGGTGCCGACCAGACGACCACCTGCATTTGCCATGTAATAAAACCCAACATCTTTAGAGGTGCCATCCGCATCGGCGTAGGAGACGATTAGATAAGAGTGCACAGCTGAATTAAGGGCAAAAATAAAGCCAAAAATAAACAGTCCTATCACAATCACCATTTGTGGATTGAATGCTAATAATACTGCCATCGCGAGAGGTACAATCGCTAGAGCCAGTGCAAGCTT
Source organism: uncultured Piscirickettsiaceae bacterium (assembly GCA_964597465.1). Classification (GTDB taxonomy): domain Bacteria; phylum Pseudomonadota; class Gammaproteobacteria; order Thiomicrospirales; family Thiomicrospiraceae; genus Hydrogenovibrio. Next base: position 375 of record CAZQYD010000236.1, read on the forward strand.
CATGGCGGTTTTACTGGTTGGCTGATTTTCTTTTGATTTTATACCTGTTAGTTTTGGCGTAAAAGCTTGTACCATGCCATAGCCAATTACCCAGCTTGCCATAAAAATGCCAACCGACTCGACCTGCCAATTTAAAACGCTAATTAAATAAATTGGCAAAGCGACCACAAACCAAACATCTCTCGCCCCAAATAAAAAGAAACGCGCCGCAGACAACCAGTTAATAGCGGCTGATTTAGCGAACATTTCGCTAAATTTAGACGGATGTTTTTCTTTACCGTTATCGGCATCAACTAACCAGAATGAAAAGACTAACGCAATGGCAATAAGGGCGGCTAATATTTGTAAAGCAACGACAAAACCGACGGTTGCTAACAGCATACCCCCTACAAAAAAACCAAACCCTTTTAAAGAATTTTTTGATCCTGTCAACAAGCTAACCCAATAATAAAGTTGCCCATTAGTGTCCGAGGCAAGTAATTTTATCGCACTCTTTGCTGACATTTTATTGAGGTCTTTAGCAATGCCCGATAACGCTTGAGCAAGCATGACATAGAACACGCTTAAATAACTTTGATCGACTGTTAGCATCAATAAGGCAATGATTTGCAATACCAAACCAACATTCATAGTCATTTTTAAGCCGAACTTTGCCCCTAGCCAGCCACCGATTAAGTTGGTGACAATGCCAAAAAACTCATACAGTAAAAATAAGGTAGCTATCTCAAGAGGTGAATAGCCAAGCTGGTGAAAAAACAACAGCACCAGCATACGCAAAGCACCGTCGGTAACCGTAAATGCCCAGTAATTAGCGGTAATTACCGCGTATTTTTGTACTGCTGAAAGCCTCATGTCGATTTATTTAATCGCCCCACTTTTAACGCCAATTCCATCATCCGCACCACATAGCCGATTTCATTATCATACCAAGCTAACAATTTAACTTGTGTACCATTAACCACCATCGTCGATAAAGCATCAATCACCGACGAACACTTTTCACCTTCGTAATCCACCGAAACAAGCGGACGGGTTTCATAACCTAAAATGTCTTTTAAATACGTTTCTGAAGCATCTTTTAACAAACCATTTACCTCTTCCACGCTAGTTGGACGTTTCATCTCTAACACTAAATCTGTTAACGACGCATTCATCAAAGGCACGCGTACTGCCAAACCATTTAACAAGCCTTTCAATTCAGGGAAAATAGAAGAAATTGCCTTTGCCGAACCCGTTGTGGTAGGGATTAAAGACTCAAAAGCAGATCTTGCACGGCGTAAATCTTTATGCCCATGATCGACCACTTTTTGGGTATTGGTTCGGTCATGCAAGCTGGTAATCATGCCGTGTTTAATGCCTAATTTTTCGTGCATTACTTTAATCACTGGAGCAATGCAATTCGTAGTACAAGAAGCGGCGGTAATGATTGAATCCTTGCCCTCTTCAAAAACATCATCATTAATTCCCATCACAATATTTTTAACGCCATCAGTAATCGGAGCCGCAACAATCACCTGTTTTACACCGTGATTAAGATAAGGCAAAACCGCATTTTTATCTCTAAAAACCCCTGTCGCCTCAATCACAATATCAACATTCAAACTTTCCCAATCGGTTTGTTCAATCGTTGCATTTGAAGAATAGTTAATAAATTTGCCATCAATTTCAATTTTACCATCAACCACATTAACCTCATGATGCCAACGGCCATGCACCGAATCAAAATGCAATAAATGTGCAGAGCCCACCACATCGGTGGCTATTTCATTGATATGGACAAATTCAAACTCTGCCCAATCAAATGCTTCACGAAGTGCTAAACGCCCCATTCGTCCAAAACCGTTAATCGCAACTCTAATCGTCATGCTACTAAATTCTCTTTTTTGGAAAGTTAACATTATATAAAACCTATATTACAACTATATTTCATTTAAGGA
>CAZQYD010000237.1:0-2307 GCA_964597465.1 uncultured Piscirickettsiaceae bacterium
AAAGAAATCACGGCGTTTATTGACTTAGATGCCTTGATAAAAGCACCCATTGAAATAGAGTTTGTTATTTTAGAATACCTGCTGACACCACAACAGGCGGTATGGTTTTTAGAAGAGTACCAAAAAACACAAATGGTTCCTAATTTATCTAACACTAGAAACCACTATCGAAAACTACTGTTTAACATGAATATATTAGGCGAAACAGACTACCAAACATGGCTAAAACAACCGTTTATTTTTTGTTTTTAACCCCTGCAATAAACTCATCCCTAACTTGATTTAATAGGCTAAACAATTTATCAGATTCTTTTTCAGCCTCACTAAGGTTTGACAAAACCAACTCTTTATTATCAACTAATACAGCCGAAACTTGATCAGATTCTACTGAAGCGATTAAGTCCATCACCGCAAGCATTTTTTGATGCAAAATCGTATGCGGTGCTTCTAATAGCGGAAAGGATTTCATTGAGTGTAGCCCAAACGCGTCTTCTTTTGCATAGAACATTTTACCAAACTCGCATTCTGTATGCACTTTAAGCACTGGTTTGACTTTGCCATGTAAAACATTAGAGTAACCATTATTTTTAAAAATAATATGGTTCATTTTTGTTAAGCCAATAAAGATTGAACTATCGATAATCAACGCATAATCATTGGTCTGCTTGGCATTGTCTTGAACTTCTTTCAGTACACCGCTAAATTGACTAACAAACTTATTGACATCCTCGGCGGTATTTGCCATTACCTTAGATTGTTCAGAAGTCACCTTGGTTCGAGTTTGTAGTTCATTAATTGAACTGGTGACTTCATTAGCCGCCTGTTGCGTTTTATGGGCAAGTGTTCTCACCTCATCGGCAACTACGGCAAAACCTCGTCCATATTCGCCAGCTCTTGCCGCTTCGATTGCCGCATTCAAAGCAAGTAAATTAGTTTGTTCGGCAATTTCTTTGATTAAATTAATAACCGAATTGATACTTTCAGCGGTTTCACTTAATGCTGAAGTGGTTGAACTGGATTTTTCAATATCATTCTTTAGTCCTTCCACACGGTTAATGATAACTGATAAATCGCTGACACTTTTTTTGGCTACACTAGCTGTTTTTTCACTAGCATCTCGGATAAAAGTAGAATTTTCCCCCACTTCATTTAAGTCTTCTTTAACAATATTTAAACCTTCGGCAATACCGCCACCCGTTTTACTTAAATCGCTATTTAAAGTCATTCGTTCAGTAAATTTATAATTATCTTGCATCGCTTGAAGCGGTTGCTTCATCTCCACAGCATATTTTTTAAACTCACCTTTAAAACCTGTTGAAATAATTTGAGTATCAAATTTACCATTAACGGCATCAGAAATAGGGCTTTTTGTTTCAATTAATAGCGCTTCTATTTGATCTAAAAACACATTAACACTGGTGGTTAAGATTTTAATTTCGCCTTTATCTTTAAATAAAACAAGGCGTTTAGATAAATCACCGTTAGCAGAATCTTCCATAATATTAGTAATTTTATTAAGTGAAGACTTAATGGCTCTAACATTAATAAAAATAATCCACGCAAATACAAATTGCAACAAATTTATTAGCATCGAAACATCAAAATTGCCGACTATTAATTCATACGCCAAAAAGATAATAAAAACGATGAGTGCTATAATATTGACTAGCTGAATCCGGTCTAACGAACTGTATTTAGATAGAAAAAACATATTCATTGTACGACCCTCCTTTTTCATTTAACACGTTTTGTAAGTAAGCTTCTCCTGCCGCTATTCCACCACCAGACTCTGCATTTCGAATTCTAGCATAGAGTGATTCCATCGCATCTATTGCCTCATTACCCGCTAAACGACGATTAGAGTGATAGCCTACTTTCTGACCACTAGCACCATAAGAAGGGATAACATGTGCTAAAACCCAGTAATGCTCTCCTGTTTTAGAACTATTTTTAACATAGCCCCAAAATTCTTGGTCGGCTTGCAACAACTGCCAAAAAAACTTAAAAATTGATTTTGGCATGTCTTGGTGCCTAACCATATTATGTGGCGAACCGATTAGTTCTTCGTCAGAATAGCCTGAAATTTTTTGAAAAAAATCATTGGAATAGGTTAAGTTACCTTCTAAGTCAGTTTTAGTGACTAAAAACCTATCCCCTACCCCTCTATGATTAAGCCCTGATTCTACTGGCATAATTTAATTCCTTTTTTTAACAAAATATTACGATAAAAATAATTAAGCTAGAAATGTGCCAGCTTACCCTACCACTTATCAAAATAATCTTTACATAGATAATTAAAGTATTATT
>CAZQYD010000238.1:0-2284 GCA_964597465.1 uncultured Piscirickettsiaceae bacterium
GCTTGCTAGCGGTGTTTGTCAAATCATTATTTCAATTATTTTAATTTATTACTTGTGAATAATCAGTGACCGTTATTATTGTAAATAATAATTTGTATGGAGAGGAGTAAAACAAAATTTCAGCTATTTTTTCTTTTATTTTTAAAAAATTGACTGATAAGTTGACTGGATTCTTGACGTAAAACAGCGTTAGTGTGTTCTAATTGATGATTAAGACTTTCGTGGCAAATTATATTCATCAAACTTCCCGCTGCCCCCGTACGAAAATCATCTGCACCTGTGACTAATCTTTTTAACCGACTATGCACCAAAGCCCCTGCACACATTGGGCAGGGTTCTAGGGTAACGTACATGGTAAGGTTAATTAGACGATAGTTTTGTTTAGATTGCCCTGCTTGTCGTAGGGCGACAATTTCTGCGTGAGCGGTTGGGTCATTCGTTTGAATGACTTGGTTCCAGCCTTCGGAAATTAGCACGTCGCCATCAATAATGACAGCTCCAACGGGAACTTCACCCTCTTGCTCTGCTTTTTTCGCTAAAACAAGAGCATATTTCATCCAAAAAATATCTTTTTCATCTTGAGAAAGATTCTCTGGAAGGACTACTCCCATTCAATTGTAGCGGGTGGTTTACTTGAAATGTCGTAAGTTACTCGTGTGATACGAGATATTTCATTAATAATTCTTCCCGAGACGAGTTCTAAAAATTCATAAGGTAAATGTGCCCATCTAGCGGTCATGAAATCAATTGTTTCTACCGCTCTTAAAGCAATTACATAGTCATATCTTCTTGTGTCTCCTACAACGCCAACGGATTTAACTGGTAAAAATACTGCAAACGCTTGCGAGGTTTTGTCATACAAGTCGGCTTTACGTAGTTCTTCGATAAAAATATGGTCTGCATGGCGTAATATTTCAGCGTACTCTTGTTTTACTTCACCTAAGATACGAACGCCTAAACCAGGACCTGGAAATGGATGGCGATAGACCATTTCACGTGGTAGTCCAAGTGCAACACCTAGTTTTCTTACTTCATCTTTAAATAATTCTCTTAGTGGTTCTAATAACTCAAGAGCCATATCATCGGGTAGACCACCGACATTATGATGTGATTTAATTATTTTAGCTTTACCAGTTTTTGAGCCAGCTGACTCAATCACATCGGGATAAATCGTACCTTGGGCTAACCATTTTACAGAATTTAATTTTGAAGATTCATCGTCAAATATTTTTATGAAGGCATGCCCAATAATTTTGCGTTTTTTTTCTGGATCAGTTTCACCTTCTAATTTACCCATAAAATACTCTTCAGCATCTGAGCGAATCACTTTTAAACCCATATTATCTGCAAACATTGCCATCACTTGATCGCCTTCATGAAGGCGTAACAGCCCATGATCAACAAACACACAGGTGAGTTGCGTGCCAATTGCTTTATGCAATAAAGCCGCTACGACAGAGGAATCCACCCCGCCAGAAAGCCCTAATAAAACTTCATCAGATCCCACTTGTTGACGGATTTTAATGATTGAGTCTTCAATAATATTTTCTGTTGTCCAAAGTTTTTCACAGCCACAAATCCCGACAATAAAGCGTTCAATAATTCGTTCGCCTTGAACGGTGTGCGTTACTTCAGGGTGAAACTGAATTCCATAAAAGTTTTTAGCTTCATTTGCCATTCCTGCAACTGGACAGCTAGGCGTTGATGCCATGAGTTTAAACCCTTCTGGCATATTTTCAACACGATCGCCGTGCGACATCCAAACGTCTAACATACCATAACCTTCTTCGGTTACACTGTCTTCGATGTCTTTGAGTAGGTTAGTATGACCTCTTGCTCTAACTTTTGCATAACCATATTCATGCTCGACAGCATTGATGACTTGTCCACCTAGCTGTTCTGCCATAGTTTGCATTCCGTAACAAATACCTAAAACAGGAATATTCATTTTAAATACGCACGATGGTGCTTTTGGTGAATCGTCACCGATTACGGTTTCCGGTCCACCTGAAAGAATAATTCCTTTGGGATTAAAACTTAGAACATCTTTCTCTTCAATATCCCATGGTTCTACTTCACAATAAACACCAATTTCACGAATTCTTCTCGCAATTAATTGCGTGTATTGAGAACCAAAATCTAAAATTAAAATGCGGTGATCATGGATATTATGTTCGGACATGTGAAAGGTTTTCCTTAAAGATTAAAATGGAAGATTTAAACTGAGATCTTTGCATAAATGGGGTGTGAATAAAAATGAGATAAATTTTGCCTTATTTTGCCT
>CAZQYD010000239.1:0-2255 GCA_964597465.1 uncultured Piscirickettsiaceae bacterium
CAGCGCAAATAGCGACACTTTTTTCTCAGCCTAATTCTAACCTTAGTTATTAAGCTCTTCCTTAAGGAAGCACTTAAGCGGGCAAGTACTGGTGCTATATGCCCATTTTCTAGGTAGCTATTTGAGCCTCTCACTTCTGTAGAAATTTAATGTTACTAACTTTTTTATTTCTTCAGTTGCTCTAAACACCTAACTGCTCCATAAGCGGCACTGGTAGCCATTGCTGCATAAATCTTTAATGACCGCCCTATCACTCTTTCTCTTGGCAATAAAGGCTGCCAAGCATGAGCTACACCTTTAGCTTCCATAATTTCTCTGCGATCATGCAATATCTTATCTGACACCATAACATTAATCGTTCGATTAGGTATATCAATTTCTATGGTATCACCCTCTTCAACCAAACCAATATTTCCGCCTTCTGCAGCTTCTGGAGAGCAGTGTCCAATTGAAAGACCTGATGTTCCACCAGAAAAACGCCCATCTGTTAGTAAAGCACAAGCCTTTCCAAGACCTTTAGATTTTAAATAACTGGTAGGATAAAGCATTTCTTGCATGCCAGGACCGCCTTTAGGACCTTCATAACGAATTAAAACTACATCACCTGGGTTTATTTCATCCGCTAAAACAGCGGCTACGGTTGCATCTTGGCTTTCAAAAACCCTGGCATTACCCGTAAATTTTAAAATAGACTCATCAACTCCTGCGGTTTTAACAATACAACCATCTAAAGCTATATTACCATATAAAACTGCCAGACCGCCATCTTGAGTATAAGCATGCTCTACTGAGCGAATGCAACCAAATTCATCATCAATATCAACATCTTTCCAACGCTTTGATTGGCTAAAAGCTTCAATAGTTCTCACATTTCCTGGAGCCGCTTTAAAAAAGGTTTTAATTGCTTCATCATCACTACGGCTAATATCCCATAAATCAATGGCAGCACCTATAGTAGAGGCATGCACGGTATGAGTTTCGGTATTAATTAGACCTGCTCGTTCTAATTCACCTAAAATTCGCATAATTCCACCAGCTCTATGCACATCCTCCATGTAGTACTCTTTTGAGTTGGGGGCAACTTTTACTAAGCATGGTACTTTACGCGAAATTTTATCCATATCAGACATGTTAAATTCAACTTTTGCTTCGTGAGCAACTGCTAACAAGTGCAATACCGTATTGGTTGAACCTCCCATCGCAACATCTATTGCCATGACATTTTGAAATGCTTCAAAAGTGGCTATGGAGCGCGGTAAAATACGGTCATCATCTTGTTCATAATATTGCTTAGTAATCTCTACAATTCTACGACCAGCTTCAATAAATAAGTTTTTACGGTCAGAATGCGTTGCAAGGACAGTGCCATTTCCTGGTAAGGCAATGCCTAAAGCTTCTGCCAAACAATTCATGGAATTTGCGGTAAACATACCTGAACAAGATCCACAAGTGGGGCAAGCTGAAATTTCTACCTCATTAACATCAAAGTCAGACACGCTGTCATCTGCGGACATAACCATGGCATCAACTAAATCAAGCTTAACTTCCATTCCTCCTAGCACTGCCTTGCCCGATTCCATCGGACCTCCAGTCACAAAAATAGTTGGAATATTAAGTCGCATCGATGCCATCAACATGCCCGGAGTAATCTTGTCGCAATTAGAAATACATACTAAAGCATCGGCACAATGAGCTTTAACCATATACTCAACCGAATCGGCTATCAAATCACGAGAAGGCAGCGAGTACAGCATGCCGTCATGCCCCATTGCGATCCCATCATCTACCGCAATGGTATTAAACTCTTTAGCAACGCCTCCATGTTCTTCAATAACGCCTGCAACAAGCTGCCCCATGTCTTTAAGGTGAACATGCCCAGGTACAAACTGGGTAAAAGAATTTGCAACGGCAATAATAGGCTTACCAAAGTCTTCTGTTTCCATTCCTGTTGCACGCCATAAAGCACGGGCTCCAGCCATATTACGACCATGGGTACTGGTTCTTGAACGATATTCTGGCACTATATTCTCCTTGTTTCCCCTTAAGGAGACACTTAATAACTAAGATTATTTTATACTGGTAAAAACTGCCGCTATTTTCACTGCATTTCGTTGCAATAGCTAGCTATTACACCTAATTTTAGCAAAAATAGCGACTCGTTTTTCTCAACCTAATTATAACCTTAGTTATTAAGAGATTCCACTACTGTCCGATTTAAAACAAGCCTCCCTGAGCAGAGGCATCAAAATCTAGAT
>CAZQYD010000240.1:0-2250 GCA_964597465.1 uncultured Piscirickettsiaceae bacterium
CTTGACGCACATTTTTTCTCAGTAAAATTCTAATCGCGGTTATTAAGTGTCTCCTAAAGCGAATCCCAACGTTTTTTCTTGCTAGGTGGGCGGAAAAATCTTCCTAGTAGTAGCCCTAGTAATAGTACTCCACCACCAGTTAAAAACCATTGGCGTTGCACAATGTCTTCTGCCTGTGAAAGTCGTTCTTTCATCATGGTGTTTTCAGATTCAAGAGATTTTATTTTGCTGACAAATTCTTTATTTTTCTGGTTAATTTGAATGCTTTTGCCAGAAATTTCCTTTAAATCACTTAATTCATTTTCAAGTTGAAAGTTCTCTGCTTTAATTTTTTTAAGCTCTGTGCTTGATTCGACATATCTGTCATCAAGTGTTGAAATTTCAGATTTTAATTGATTGTATTTTTTTTCTGTGTTAGCCGTTTTTTCAATTTGAGCTTTCAGTTTAACTCTTGCGATGGGTGAGTTTTGTAGTGAAACAGTTGGCATCCATCCAGTTATATTACGACTTTTATACCGATAGCTAACATTTGCCCAACCATCATCATTAACTTCTAGTATCGTGACTTTAGAACCTGGTTTAAGCATTCTTTTAATCTTGTATCGGTAACCAGGTGATTTACGTAGTGGCGTTTTAATAGCGTCCGTTACGTAATTGGTGTATCCCGACTGAACAGAAAAGCTTGGCGTACTTAATAGCGTTAAGCTAGTAAATCCTGTGGCAATAAGTAATGTACTAAATGTTGTTAATTTTTTCATATTGTTCCTTCATGTTTTTCAACGCAGTTTCTGTATTAGCTAGCTTTTCTTTTTCTTTATCGATTACGGTGGCAGGTGCTTTTGCGACGAAATTTTCGTTGGAAAGCTTGCCAGTAAAACGCTTTATTTCTCCTTCTAAGCGTGAGACTTCTTTGCTTAGTCGTTTTAATTCGGCTTCCTTATCAATCAAGCCATCCATTGGAATGAGTATTTTCATCTCACCGACTAGGGCAACAGCAGACTCCGGAGCGGATTCATTATCAGATAAAACGCTGATAGATTCAAGCTTTGCTAGTGAAATTAACGATAATTCATTGTTTTTGAGCCACTGTTTATTTTGAGAGTTCATTTGTTCAAGTAAAACAGGTAGTTTTTTACTGGGTTTGATGTTCATTTCAGAACGAATTTTACGAATACCAATAATGAATTGTTTAACCCATTCTAATTCGGCAATTGCATTGGTATCAATTTTACTTTTATCCGCTTTTGGGTAAGGCTGTAGCATAATGGTTGCGTTTTTATCCGAGTATTTTCCTGCCAAAGGCGCAACGGCTTGCCATGCTTCTTCGGTGATGAAAGGTGTGATAGGGTGTAGTAACCTTAGAATTGTTTCTAACACACGTACCAGTGTTTTTCGTGTACCACGTAGTTCTTCTTCTGAACTGCTTTCAGAGTTTAGCGTAGCTTTAGAGAGTTCTAAATACCAGTCACAATATTCATTCCATACAAAATCATATAATGTGTTGGCGGCTAAATCTAAACGGTAACTATCGAAGTGTTTTGCGACATCTGCTTCGACTTGTTGCAGGCGTGAAACAATCCAACGGTCGGCGAGAGATAGGGTTGTTGGTAAGCTTTCATCTGTACCAGTATCCTGCTCTTCAGTATTCATCAACACATAGCGAGTTGCGTTCCAAATTTTGTTACAAAAATTGCGATAACCTTCACATTGGTTTAAATCAAAGCGAATATCCCGACCGTTTGAGGCAAGCGATGCAAAGGTAAAACGAATCGCATCGGTTCCGTAAGGGTCAATGCCATCAGCAAATTGTTTTCTGGTCGATTTTTCAATTTTAGCGGCTTTTTCAGGTTGCATCATGCCAGTAGTGCGTTTTTTGACTAATTCTTCAAGCGTAATTCCATCAATTAAATCAATCGGGTCTAGGACATTTCCTTTGGATTTGGACATTTTTTGTCCTTCGCCATCGCGGACTAAACCGTGTACATAGATTTGCTTGAAAGGCACTTCGCCTGTGAATTTTAACGACATCATAATCATGCGGGCAACCCAAAAGAAAATAATGTCGAAGCCCGTAACTAATACGGAAGTAGGGTGGAATTTTGCTAGTTCTTCGGTGTTTTCAGGCCAACCTAGTGTTGAGAATGTCCAGAGTGCTGAACTAAACCAAGTATCCAGTACGTCATCGTCTTGTTTTAAAACCAAGTCATTGGCAAGGTTGTTTTCTGTACGAACGTCCGCTTCGGTTTTACC
>CAZQYD010000241.1:0-2237 GCA_964597465.1 uncultured Piscirickettsiaceae bacterium
GCTTCTAAAATAGTGTCTTCGTCATCATACTCAAACTCAAAAACAGCAGAATGATTAAACATGTGTGCAACCGTTCCAACCGTGCCTAGCTTAGCTTTTGCTTTTGTGAAAACACCTCTAACTTCACCAAATGTACGGTTATTATTGTCAGTTAAACAATCAACAATGACCATACAGCCACCAGGGCCAAACCCTTCAAAGCGAACATTTTGAAAATCTTCTCCGCCCGCACCAGAGGCTTTTTCAATTGCCTTGTCAATAACATGTGCAGGAACTTGGCTTTGCTTGGCTTTTTCGATTAATCTAGCCAGACTTAAATTAGCATCGGGGTCTGCCCCGCCATTTTTAGCAGCAACATAAATTTCTCTACTCGCTTTAGAGTAAATTTTAGCCTTCATATTTGAAGTTTTTGCCATTGAATCTTTACGGTTTTGGTAAGCTCTTCCCATCGATTTAAATCTCTTTATGCCTTATAATTGACTGTATTTTATAGAAACTGCTACCCCCCCTGGGCACTTTTTAACTAAAAAATGGCTATTTTTTACATTTAGGGAATAATTCAACCCAAACTTCGCTCTTACTTAGTTGTACCCAACTTATTAGAAGGTAACTACATGACAAAGTTTACATCCACTTTATTAACCCTACTCTTATCCATTACAATGAGTGCTTGTGCAAATGAAAACACCACCGACCAACCCAGTACTGAGAAAAATTCAATGGAAAATACAACCAAATTACCAACAGAGTCTATTGTCCTAGGAATGGGATGTTTTTGGGGAGCTGAAAAACGAATGGGCGAGATTACTGGCGTGATTGATGTACAAAGTGGTTACGCAGGTGGTGATTCAACCAACGCAAACTATAACGACCTACTCGCTTTAGAAAAACAAATATCCTATGGAAGAACAACTGAAAGAAACCATGCGGAAGTTATCAAAGTTACCTTTAACCCTAACCAAGTCAGCTTAAAAGAAGTGCTAATTAACTTTTGGGAAAACCATAACCCAACACAAGGAGACCGCCAAGGTAATGACATCGGCACAAACTATCGCAGTGCAATTTACTACGAAAACCAACAACAGGCAACGATAGCCAAAACAACACAACAAGAATACCAAACCGTGATGACTAGCAACAAACTCGGCAAAATCAGCACCGAAATTGCCGAGTTAAGAAACTACATGGCGGCTGAAGGATATCACCAAGATTACCTAAAGAAAAACCCAAACGGTTATTGTGGACTAGGAGGAACAGGCGTCGCCTACCCAGGCAACGGTGAAAACAAAATCAACACAACTAAAGCACTTGATGGAAAATTACTCAACCAACAAATGCAACTAATTGTTTATGAAGCCGATGACTGTCATTTTTGTAAAATTTTCAAAAAAGACATCTTAGATTCATGGAAATCAGATACCGCAATTAAAACCACAAATTCAATTGTTGCACCCTCTGGCTGGAAGCTAAAATCAAATGTTTTTGCAACGCCAACGATTGTACTGTTTGAAGCAGGTAAAGAAATCAGTCGTTTTACAGGCTACGCAGGCGACAAGATGGAATTCTGGCAATGGCTAGGCAAACACATGCTTGAAGGCGAGGATGCACGCATCGCCTTCAACCAAGCCACAGAGAGAGCTGGCACAGGTGCACATCTAAAAGAAAATCGTAATGGTGATTTTGTTGACCCTATTTCTGGTGAAGTACTCTTTAAAAGCGACACTAAATTTAAAAGCGGCACAGGCTGGCCAAGTTTCTCTGACGTTGAGAAAGGAGCCGTTACGCTACACGAAGATCGCAGTCACGGCATGCTAAGAACCGAAGTAAGGTCTGCCAGTAGCGGCATTCATCTAGGGCACCTATTCAACGACGGTCCCACTGCAACGGGGAAACGTTTTTGTATTAATGGCAATGTACTAGGCTTCACGCCAAAAGAAGAGGATAAATAATTGCCGTTTACACAAAATACGGGACAGGCTCTAATTATTTACAACTATTTTAAATTGAAGATAAGGCAAGCCGCCGTGCCTGACGATTGCTATATGTTTTACGGTAATTTTGAAAGGAGAGTGTCATAATGGCGGAGAAGAGCCTGTTTTTTCATTTAAATATAATATTCTTGAAAGCCCTTAAGGAAGCACTTAAAAAATGTAGATTAATTAATATTTTTTTAAAAAAATGACTTGCAAAGGCTGGAAACTTGTCTATAATACGCCCCATCAAAACGATGTTTTGAA
>CAZQYD010000242.1:0-2201 GCA_964597465.1 uncultured Piscirickettsiaceae bacterium
CCGCTATTTCAACCCTTTTACGGGGAAAAAAAGGCCAGGGGGGGGGGTATAAAAAGCAGTGTTACAACACCCCCCTGGGCACTTTTTAGCAGAAAAGAGCCTCTTAGTCTTTAAAATTTGTTAAGCGGTTCCTTAATCGTTTTATCAAGTTCTAACATCGGATATAATATCCGACCATGATAATTCAAACTAAGGAACAAACAACATGCAACTTTCTGAACTAACTGCAATCTCCCCTATTGATGGTCGTTATGGCTCTAGATTAGATGAGTTAAAAGAAATTTTTAGTGAATTCGGCTTAATTAAGAACCGTGTAAAAGTTGAAGTTTCTTGGCTTAGAATGTTAGCGAATCACCCTGGTGTTCCTGAAGTTCCTGCACTTAGTTCTGAAGCTGAAAATCATTTAATGAAATTAGTCGATGAGTTTTCACTCGAAATGGCACAACGCGTTAAAGATATTGAAGCCACAACTAATCATGATGTAAAAGCGGTCGAGTACCTAATCAAAGAACATTTTGAAAGTAATGATGAACTGAATGCTATCAGTGAATTTGTTCACTTTGCCTGTACTTCTGAAGATATTAACAACCTAGCCTATGCATTAATGCTAAAAGATGCGCGCACCGAAGTAACCGTGCCTAAAATGCAGGAATTAACGGATAAAATAGCAGAAATGGCGACCGATATGGCTGATATTCCGATGATGTCTCGAACACACGGGCAACCTGCTTCGCCAACCACGGCAGGTAAAGAATTTGCGAATGTTGCGTATCGTTTACAACGCCAAATTAAGCAACTAATGAATGTGCAAATCATGGGAAAAATAAATGGTGCTACGGGTAATTATAATGCTCACCTTGCCGCCTACCCTGCTATTAACTGGTATGAGTTAACGGAGCAATTTGTGCAAAGTTTAGGTCTTGCTTGGAATCCTTATACGATTCAAATTGAGCCGCATGATTATATTGCGGAATACTTCCACTGCATGCAACGCTTCAATACCATTTTGATTGATTTTGATCGTGATATTTGGAGCTATATTTCAATCGGTTTCTTCAAGCAAAAAACGGTTGCTGGTGAAATTGGATCATCTACCATGCCGCACAAAGTAAATCCTATCGACTTTGAAAATTCGGAAGGAAACTTGGGCATGGCGAATGCTATTTTTGATCATCTTGGACAAAAACTACCTATCTCAAGATGGCAACGTGACTTAACCGATTCAACGGTTTTAAGAAACTTAGGTGTCGGTGTGGGACACACTCTAATTTCATTAAATTCGACGATGAAAGGGCTAAGTAAGTTAGAAGTCAATGCACAAGCAATGGCTGACGACCTAAATAGCAACTGGGAAGTACTAGCTGAAGCAATTCAAACCGTTATGCGTCGCTATGCAATCGAAAAACCTTATGAAAAACTAAAAGAACTAACTCGTGGTAGAAGAGTCAACCAACAAATCATGCAAGAGTTTGTTGATGGTCTTGACTTACCAGAAGAAGCAAAACAAAGCCTAAGAGAAATGACCCCAGCCAGCTACATCGGCAACGCTACCCAGCAAGCAGCAAATATTGAACTTGCACTAACCATGCTGAAAGGCAGATGAGTAACAAACAAGACCAATATCACCAAACAAAAATGGAACGTAAAAAAGAGCAAATTGATGCTTCTATTGAACGTGCCACCGATGAAAAAGGCTTGTTATTGGTCATAACGGGTAATGGTAAGGGAAAATCTACCGCTGCATTTGGCATGGTTGCTCGTGCTTTAGGGCATGGCATGAAAGTGGGTGTTTGTCAGTTTATTAAAAGTCGAACCGATACCGGTGAAGAGGCTTTTTTGGGCAAGCAAAGCAATTGCGACTGGCATGTATTAGGTGATGGTTTTACTTGGGATACTCAAAACAAAAAGCAAGATATTGCTACCGCTGTTAAAGGTTGGGAAGTTGCTCAAAAAATGCTTGTCGACTCAAGTTATGACCTAGTTGTTTTGGACGAATTAACCTATCTATTAAGCTATGATTATCTTGATAAAAAAAGCGTATTAGATAGTTTAAAAGATAAGTTTTCGATGCAACATATTGTTGTAACTGGGCGTTCTGCTCTAGCCGAATTGCGAGAAATAGCTGATACCGTTTCAGAAATTCGTGATGAAAAACATGCCTACAAAGATGGTATCAAGGCTCAAAAAGGAATTGACTTTTA
>CAZQYD010000243.1:0-1157 GCA_964597465.1 uncultured Piscirickettsiaceae bacterium
TAATATCAGTGGTTCTGAAGTAGAACTGTGGACGATACCCATCAAAGAATGGCGTATGACGACCACCTTCATCTTTTGAAAGAACGTACACTTCTGCTTCAAATTTTGTATGCGGTGTAATTGAACCTGGCTTACAAAGAACCTGTCCACGCTCTACATCTTCACGCTTGGTTCCACGAAGCAGAACACCGACGTTATCACCTGCTTGACCCTCATCAAGTAACTTACGGAACATTTCAACACCGGTACAAGTAGATGTTTGCGTATCTTTAATTCCGACGATTTCGATATCATCACCAACGTGCACGATTCCGCGCTCTATACGACCGGTTACCACCGTTCCACGACCTGAGATTGAGAAAACATCTTCAACTGGCATTAAGTAATCACCATCTACCGCACGCTCAGGAAGAGGAATATAGCTATCCAAGGCATCAACAAGCTCGACGATTTTCTCGACATACTTCTCATCACCTTCTAAGGCTTTAAGCGCAGAACCTGTAACGATTGGCGTATCATCACCTGGGAATTCGTACATATCCAATAATTCACGTACTTCCATCTCTACAAGCTCAAGCAGCTCTTCATCGTCAACCATATCGGCTTTATTCATGAAAACTACAATGTATGGCACACCTACTTGACGTGAAAGCAATATATGCTCACGTGTTTGCGGCATTGGGCCATCTGCTGCTGATACTACCAGTATTGCGCCGTCCATTTGTGCAGCACCTGTAATCATGTTCTTTACGTAATCAGCGTGACCCGGGCAATCTACATGCGCATAGTGGCGAGCATCTGACTCGTATTCAACATGCGATGTCGAAATAGTTATGCCACGTGCTTTTTCTTCTGGCGCATTATCAATTTCATCAAATGCTTTAACTTCACCACCCATCTTTTCTGCCATCACTTTTGTAAGCGCTGCAGTTAAGGTTGTTTTTCCATGGTCTACGTGACCAATTGTGCCCACGTTGACGTGGGGTTTATTACGTTCAAATTTTTCCTTGGACATGATTATTCACCTTTTAACTGCCATTTAATTGGCATTATTACATTTGGCTTATCAATTAAGCACTAACTAAAATTCACCATTGCATCTGCTACCGACTTCGGCACTTCCGCATATTTTGAAAACTCCATTGAATAACTCGCCC
>CAZQYD010000243.1:1167-2199 GCA_964597465.1 uncultured Piscirickettsiaceae bacterium
CCCTTTATATAATGTAAAAACTAATACTTAATAAAAACCAATACTAAACTACCGGCAGCACTGGCAACAATTTGGAGCTCATAAGCGGATTTGAACCGCTGACCTCGTCCTTACCAAGGACGCGCTCTACCAACTGAGCTATATGAGCATGCGTTTAAAACGCAGTGAAAATCATACTACCCAGCCAAAGCTCCACAAACAAATTTGGAGCGGGTGGCGAGAATCGAACTCGCAGCATCAGCTTGGAAGGCTGAGGTATTACCACTATACGACACCCGCTTGATTTAACACCTACAAAAAATGGTGGAGGGGGACGGATTCGAACCATCGAAGCTTACGCGGCAGATTTACAATCTGCTCCCTTTGGCCACTCGGGAACCCCTCCAAAATCAAGCGCCGAATTTTGAGGCATTGCACAAGCAGTGTCAACAGTAAATCGAACTATTTTCATACTTTTATTTCGCTTATTAAGCCGCCCTTAATTAAGTGTTATTATAATAGCTCTACTTTTCTTAATTACACACTTGATTAACTTATGAAAATTACAATTTACGGCTCTGGCTTTGTTGGTTTGATTACAGGCGCTTGCATGGCACAAGCTGGAAATGATATTTTAATTGTTGATACCGATGAAAATAAAACGCAAGCTATTAAAAAGGGTGATATCGCTTTTTATGAGCCCAATTTAAAACAAGTCATTCAAGAAAATATTAAATCAGGGCGATTAGTCTTCACTACTTCCACTAAGTCCGGTGTTGAACATGGTGTCTACCAATTTATCGCCGTCAGCGCAGCGACAGATGATAACGGCGTTACAGATACCAGCAACATTATCGCAACGGCAAAATCCATCGCCAAACATCTTACACAGTATCGCATCATTATCAGTAAATCCACCGCCCCAGTTGGCATTGCTAATAAAATTTCAGAGACAATAAAAGCGGAACTAAATCAGCAGCAAAAAACCGCTGACTTTGATGTCGTATCCAATCCAGAGTTCTTAAAAGAAGGCGCAGCAATTGACGACTTCAT
>CAZQYD010000244.1:0-2196 GCA_964597465.1 uncultured Piscirickettsiaceae bacterium
AGTACAAATCCCTTTGTTTGAATCAAAAAATAAAGAAATGATGGCGAGAATTGATGGAAATCCAATTCAGCAAGCTGAACAGTCGTTTTCTGTCGATTTATTAATTGAAAAAAAACCAATTGATTTGAGTCTTAAAAGAGTAGCTGGTCAGGTTTTTAAATTAGATTCTGAAATGATAAACTCTCAATCTAAAATTATAAATCAAGACGAATCCGTTGAGTTGAGTTCACTTACTTTGTTCTTGTCAACCATTGTTAGTGCTACTGGTGACCTAGCTCAAAATTCACAAGAACAAACTTTGTCTAAAGTAGTGGCGAATCAGAGTGTTGAAGTAACATCCAACCCCTTTCTGCTTGAAGAGAAAAAAAATGGAGTTGGCAATAAAACGTTTTTTCCTATAAACCCTTCTGTAAAGGTAATTTCAGACCATAGTGTTAAGGTTACCCCTGATTCTTTGATAGTTGAGAAAAAAGATGCTAAAACAGGGGGTGAGGTTTTTAATGAATGGAGTTCACCTGCTGGGGCTGCATTCGGTCATAGTGTTGAATCTATTTTATCTGAAAAGAAAGAAACTGAAGAATTGTTACCTATAAATCCTCTTGCTAGGATCTTGTCTATCCCGAATGCTGAGACTTCTTCTGAACGTTTGACAGTAGAAAAGAGAGGCCTTGAAATAATTGATGAGGTCTTTAATGAAGAAGTTTTACCTATAAATTCAGCAATTAAAGCAGTTACGAACCAGGATATTGGTGTTGTTTCTAATTCTTTGAACATTGAAAGTAAAGATGTTGAAATAGTCGACGAATTTTTTAATGAAGAAATTTTACCTATGAATCCAGTAATTAGAGAAGTTACGAGCCAGGATGTTGGTGTTGTTTCTAATTCTTTGAACGTTGAAAATAAAGATGTTGAAATAGCTGCGAAAGCTTTTAATAATGAGTCTTTATTTATAAGCCCAGTCGCTAGGGATGTGCTGAGTCAGAATGTAGAGGTTATTTCTAACATTCTGACAGCTGAGAGTGAATATATTGAAATAGTTGACGAAGCTTTTAATGATGAAGTCTTACCTATAATCTCAACTATTAGTGCTGTTAAAAACGAAGAAAACGTATTAACATCAAATAAAAGTGAATTATTGATAGATAAAGCGGTTGAATCAAAAAAGCAGATTGACGTTGAACAACAAGTCGTAATGAGTTTTTTTCAACAAGTTGCTGATTTTGAAAATAAAAGCTACGTATTTGGTGAAAAGGAACCACGTGTAGCGATTGCGTTAAGTGTAAATGCCTCTAATCAAAGTTCAGTTCTCAATCAGCAGACTACGCAACTTGGAAGTGTGGCGAATACCGTTCAGACAATGCAGGCTAAAGAATTTGGTTCCTCTTTTAATCAAGGTCAGCAATCAAGCCAGCAACAAGATAGTCATTTCCAACAAGCCCCAAGCTTAGCTCAGCTAAAAGCGACACAAGAGCAACAAAAAATAGCGTCAGAGTTTAAAATGACTCTAACAGAAGTTGAAAAAAAAGAACGTGTATTGGGTGATCTAGGGGTTGGCTTGGACCGAAGAACAGAGCTTCCTGTTGCAATGCAGTCAATCGCTACTAATGCTCGCTCTCCAAAGTGGGGTCAAGAATTAGGTAAGCGGTTAACGTATATGGCGAACAAAAATATCCAAGAAGCAAAAATTACACTGTCCCCTGGAAATCTTGGAGCGATTCAAATTAAAATTAAGGTCGATAAAGATCAGCAAGTTAATATTTCAATGCTAGTTCAACATGGCACAACTCGAGAGTTGTTAGAGAATGCTTTACCAAAATTAAAAGATATACTTGAGTCTTCAAATGTAAACTTAGTAAATGTTGACATAGGAAGTGGTAGCCAGTTCAAACAAGATGGAAATCACTCAAATAAAGATAGTAATCAATTTAAAGAGAATAACTTTGTATCGGACAAAAATGAAACGAGTACAAGGGTAATACAAAGTTCAGATAATCTTATAGATTACTATGCTTGATATAGAATAACGAGGTTCTTAAAATTGTATTTTAGGTGGGAATAAAAAATTAAATGAGTAACGTAAAATGAAGTCAATCGTTGGAACAATTGTTGTTGTAGCTACCTTGTTTGGAGGGTATTTGCCCCATGGTAGTTTTGCTATACTGGTTCAACCTCTTGAGGTGCTGATTATTTGTGGTG
>CAZQYD010000245.1:0-2193 GCA_964597465.1 uncultured Piscirickettsiaceae bacterium
TGAGTTAGCTCAACAAAACGGCGGGCATCAAGTACAGCATCAAACTATTGATGTTCTTTCGCCTGTTTGTGAAAAAGTAGTTGATATAGATTAAGAGAGCTTATAAAAACTTCCTATTTGTTTTTCTGTTGGGTAAACTGCTATTTTTAAACACTAGGTATCTTAGATGAAACTTTTTGATTCTGCTGAGTCTATCCTATTTGATGAAGCCTTAATTAAACGCTACAACCAGTCTGGACCTAGATATACTTCCTACCCAACCGCACTAGAGTTTGATGAAAAATTCACCCGTAATGATTACTTAGCCGCGGTTGAACGAAGTAATTTATCTAAACGTAACCTATCACTTTATTTTCATATTCCTTTCTGTGACACCATTTGTTTTTTCTGTGCCTGTAGTAAAGTTTGGACACGAGATAGAAGCAAAGCAGAGCCTTACTTACAACGGCTGTTTAAAGAAATAGAACTGCAAGCTGATTTGTTTGATTCCGATAGAATTGTTGACCAATTACACTGGGGTGGCGGCACACCTACCTTTATTAATATGGATGAAATGCGTGCTTTAATGGACAAAACACGCCAACATTTTAATTTGTATGATGATGATTCTGGTGAATATTCAATTGAAATTGACCCAAGAGAAGCCAATAGAGAATCGGTATTATTGTTGCGAGAGTTGGGTTTTAACCGTATGAGCTTAGGGGTGCAAGATTTTAACCCTAAAGTACAAAAAGCGATTAACCGTATTCAAACTGAACAAGAAACCTTTGAAGTGTTAGCGGCGGCGAAAGAATCAGGATTTCTTTCAGTTAATGTGGACTTGATTTATGGTTTGCCGCTCCAAACAGAAGAGGGGTTTCTAAAAACGTTAGACAGTGTTATTGAAGCTGGAGCAGACCGTTTTTCTATTTTTAATTACGCCCACATGCCGAAAATGTTTCCTGCTCAAAAAAAGATGAATGAACAAGATATGCCAACTTCTGATGAAAAACTAGCCATACTACAAGCCGCTTCGGCAAGGTTGTTAGAAGCAGGCTATATTTATATTGGCATGGATCATTATGCAAGACCCAATGATGAACTGGCAATAGCACAAAAAAATGAAACCCTTTACCGCAACTTTCAAGGATATTCTACCCATGCTGAATCCGATTTAATTGGGATGGGAGCAACTTCTATCTCGTTAATTAATAATAGCTACGCCCAAAATAAGAAAGGGTTAGAAGATTATTATCAATCCATAGATGCTGGCGAATTAGCAATATTTAGAGGGGTACATTTAACAAGAGATGATGAGATTCGTCGTGATGTTATAACCCGTTTAATCAGCCATTTTCACTTAAACTTTGCAAGCCTAAGTTTGCAATGGGGCATAGACTTTACCGAATATTTTGCAAAAGAATTGTGCAATTTAAAGCCAATGAAAGAAGATGGTTTGATTAGCGTGTCAAAAGAGGATATTTATGTCAGTGCAACAGGTCGTATGTTAATACGAAATATTTGTATGATATTTGATGCTTATATGTCTGATAAAATGCAAAATAGATTTTCAAAAGTAATTTGATAAAAGGTTTAGTTCTCCACTGGTATTTCAATAGCCTTTAGCTTTCGATTTAGCCAGTAACAAGTATCCAGCTCTCCAGAATTACACCCCGTATTACAGCTAGACGAGCAAGAGCTAGAAGCCGCTAAGTGTTGAATATAACCTTGATTTACTAGGACTTGAATAATGCCTTCTAGCGTGGTCTTTGTTATGTCAAACTTATTACACAGGTGCTCGCTTGTGACTTGTCCGTGGGTTTTAATATATTTTTTGACTTGTAGTAATATACCAATCTCCAAGCTTTAATCAGTGGCATCAGTGGTGGGGCTAGGTTTAGGCTGATATTTTCGCCCTATTTGTTTTAGTATCAAGTAAAACAGGCTAAATATTATCAAAATAGCCCCTATCCAAATTCCAGAGCCGACAGGGTGCTGGCTAAAGGTCATGGTCTGATAAAATAAAACCGCGACACTATAGCCTAAAAACAAGCTCCAACCACCGCTATATAACGCCCAACTCCAACCTAATTCTTGTTTGATAGCACCAAAAGTGGCTACGCAAGGGAAGTAGAGTAGAATTAACAGCAGGTAGGCATAGGCAGCAATTTCGCCACTAAAATACTGCGACATCTTATCAATTGTTGAGGGGTT
>CAZQYD010000246.1:0-2166 GCA_964597465.1 uncultured Piscirickettsiaceae bacterium
ATGATGGTGATCCAATCGCTTTATTAGATACCGATGCAGCACTTAAAACGCTTGGTGAAGAAATTAAGGAGCCAAATTTTATTCCTAATTTGATTCAAACATTGTTATTGGATAATCCGCACCGTGTTACCTTAACCCTTGCACCAGATGATAAACAGGCAGAAAAAGAAAGCTTAGCGGAAAAAGAAAAATTAGCAAAAATTAAAGCAGAACTAGCTGCTGATGAAACCCAAGCGATTATCGAGCAATCACTAGCCTTGGAAGCAAGACAGGACGAAGAGGACGACCCTTCTATCCTACCAGAGGTTACTAAAGACGATGTACCAAGCGAAATTAAAACCCATACTCCGCTCGATACAGGAAAACTAACAGGTTATCAAACGGGTACCAATGGTTTGGTGTATCAGCAGTTAATTATAGATTTACCAGAACTTAGCGAAGCAGAAAAGCAAGTGTTGCCGCTGTTTAATTCTTGTCTAACTGAACTGGGTTCAGCAGGACGAGACTACTTACAAACCCAATCTCTACAAGCCGCTAAAACAGGTGGTATTGGCGGACGTTCAAGTGTTTCGACGGATATTAATGACCTAGACAAAATTCACAGTCACTATATTGTTTCAGGTAAAGCACTGGCTCGTAATCAAGCTGATTTAGCAAGTTTGATTGCCGAATCAATTGCTGAGGTGAGTTTTGATGAATTGGCTAGAATCAAAGATTTGATGGGGCAAATTCGTAGTTCAGTTGATCAAGGCGTGACGGGTAGCGGACACATGCATGCGATGCGTGCGGCAAACCAAAATTTTTCACCTTCTGCAAACTGGCAGTTTGAACGCAGTGGTTTTAAAGGCATTCAAACGATTAAGTCGCTGTACGATAATATTGAAGAAGACGGAGCGTTAGAAACGTTAGCCGAACAGTTTAAAAGTATTCAAATTAAACTCATGGCATCATCAAAACAAAGCTTGATGGTAACGGATGAAAATAGCTATGCAGAAACAAAAACCACCCTACAAAATAAATGGCAAGGGTTGATTGATGCAACAGGAACCGATGGTTTTCAGTTAAGTGCCAATCATCAAACGGTTAAACAAGCTTGGGTCACCAGTACTCAAGTAAATTTTTGTGCAAAAGCTTTTCCTGCGGTCAGTTCTGGGCATAAAGATGCTCCGAAATTAGCGGTATTAAGTTCCTGTTTGCGTAATGGTTTTTTACATTCTGCGGTGCGTGAAAAGGGTGGAGCTTACGGTGGCGGTGCGGCGTTTAATGCGGACTCCGGTGCTTTTACCTTTTATTCTTACCGTGATCCTCGATTGCTAGAAACGTTTGCAGATTTTGACCGTGCGTTAGACTGGTTGCTTTCAGAATCTGCTAAACAATCTCAAGTTGAGGAAGCTATTTTAAACGTCATCAGTTCAATGGATAAACCCGGTTCACCAGCAGGGGAAGCACGCAAACATTTCTATCAAGGCTTGCATGGCAAAAGCCATTTGTTTTTGATGGAATATCGCCAAGGGGTATTGGATACCACGCTTGAACAATTACGCGAAGTTGCACAAAAGTATTTGATTGAAGAAAAGTCTTCTCTTGCTGTTTTGACTAGCGAAGCGGATGCTGAAAAACTTATTAATAATGGCTTTGAACTGTTAAAATTATAAAAAAAAGAGAATTAAATGATTAAAAAAATATTAAGTCTAGTTACATTATCTTCACTGTTAGTTCTTTCTGGATGTGGTGAACAATTAATTAAACCAGAGGATAAACAAGTTCAAGCAATGTTAGAAATTAATATGCCTGACTTTAAACATACCACAGAAAATCTCACCGCTAAAGTGGTTGACTGGATGAAAAATTCTCCTGACGACGGTGGCGATAAGGTTGAGCTTGATTCGAATGGTACTAACTATGTCAAAGGACAGGGTATTGTTGCTAGTAAGGTTAAAGGCGGTATTTTGAAAGTAAAATACAAAATTCATGTTGAAGTAATAAGCCCTAAGCTAGTTAAAATGACTATGACAGACTTTGTTGATTTACCTAGTGATGCTGATGTAAGTTCTAATTCTGCATATATTTTTTACAATAAAGTAAAGGATCAGACCCTAGAGATGGCAGACAGGTTAGAAGACTATTTGAATAAAGATACCAAAAAGAAAGGTTTCTTTGGTTAAG
>CAZQYD010000247.1:0-2159 GCA_964597465.1 uncultured Piscirickettsiaceae bacterium
AAAACAACTTTCTTATTAAAAACCTTGCTTTTTAAATATCTTATGTGTAATATAATAGTCAAGAGTTCAATATATTGAACACCCATTCCTTTAAAACAACTTACAGGTAAAACAATGAGTCTAACATACTTAACAACTTTAGAATTATCTAAAAAAATAAAATACAAACCTAAAACAATTAGAGAAACTCTAGTTAACAAGGTTCTATTTGAGGGTAAACATTTTATAAGACCATTTGGACAAAGGAAATTGTTATTTATTTGGGAAGCTATCGAGGCGGACATGTCTCTGACTAATAATATTAATATAATCCCACTTGCCAGTGGTGGAGTGTGCTATGGGTAGTATAAATACGAGAAGAAATAAATTACAACTAGACTTTAGATTTCAAGGGATAAGATGTAGAGAACAAACCCTACTGCCCGACACACCAAGCAATAAGAAAAAACTTCAACAGATTCTCAGAAAAATTGAAGCTGAAATTACCCTAGGAACTTTTGACTATGCAATGTACTTCCCAAATAGCTCACGCGTTGAGAAGTTCAAATCACTCCACCGAGAAAACAGGTTAAAGTCAGGGAGAGGTACGCAACTATTTAAAGAGTTTGTGCCTATTTGGTATGATGAAATGAGAATTGGTTGGCGTGATAGCTATGATCAAACCGTGATTAAAATTCTTAATGGTCGTTTAATGACTGTTTTTGGAGAAATGGAAGTCAGCGAAATCACTAAAGCAAATTTATTACAGTTTCGAGCTAATCTTGGCAAAGAGGAAGGTAGAAACGGTAATAAGATGTCCCCTGCTCATATCAATAGACACATGTATTTAATGCGAATGATTTTAAGAGAAGCCGCTGACCGATTTGATTTTAATACACCTTTCAAAGGAATTAAAGCTTTAAGGAATAATAAACCTGATATTAACCCATTTAATTTGTCGGAAGTGAATAAAATCATTAATGGCGTGGATCCTTGGTATCGTTATTATTATACGGTTCGTTTTTTAACTGGCTTGCGAACTGGTGAGATTGATGGTCTTAAATGGAAGTATGTTGATTTTGAAAACAGATTAATTTTAATCCGTGAGTCTTTAGTTAAAAATAAACAGACTTATACCAAGAATGATTATTCACAACGCGAAATAGAAATGTCTTCTACGGTATTTGAAGCTTTAAAGGAACAGCATAAACGCAGTGGACATTTAGAGTATGTTTTTGTTAATAAACGAGGCGATCATAATAATTACCATAATATTTCTAGGCGTGTTTGGCACCCTCTTTTAGAAAAGTTAGATTTAAAAAGACGCAATCCTTATCAAACAAGACATACAGCGGCTACATTATGGTTAGCGGCAGGTGAAAGCCCTGCTTGGATTGCTAAACAGATGGGGCATTCTACAACTGAAATGTTATTTAGAGTTTATGCTCGTTATGTGCCTAATTTAACCCGTAAGGATGGTTCCGCCATGGAAAAATTATTAATTAATTCTGTAACGGTTAATCACCAGCAAGAAAGTGATTTAGATCACATACTTCCAGAAAACATTAAAACGGTTGCAGACAACAATTCCGACGAGGGAGTTGAAATTGAAGCAGGTTTTTGGGACGATTTAATCGGCAATAAATTAGATGCTAAGCAAGATAATTTTGGAGTGTGTAATGATGTGCAGTAACTCTACTTTTCCTGATTTTTCTACGGTAAGTCAAAGCGAATTTGAATTGCCTATCATCAATAATGGCAAGCAAGTTTTTGGTTGCCCGATGAAGAGCTATTTTGAATTTAATAACCCCGCTAAGTTATCTTCTACCTTAGCTTTACAAACTCAAGAAAACGGTATTTTATATATTTCCGTTGAATTTGAAACCTATTGTAAAATACAAAAAAAGCGAGAATCACTAGAATTATCAATTAATGAGCATATTTATTTGTGGCTAGAGTTTGATAATGGAGAAAACATCATAAATTGGAAGTTATTTAAACTGCCATTTAGTTTAGATTATTTTTACCCTATTTACCAATCTTGCTATCAGTTTAACTGGCTATATAAACTGATAGAAATATCAAATTTAATCACAATACCTGCTTTAAAAAAAATGTTTTGGCGAGTTCTTGACGATCAGGATTTAATGAAAAAATTTGTATCTATTCCTGCAAGCAAA
>CAZQYD010000248.1:0-2134 GCA_964597465.1 uncultured Piscirickettsiaceae bacterium
TCTAAAAATTTGTTTAGGAAATAATTATCAATATCTGCTGAATTATAGTGTTTTGAAGCAAGCAAAATTACCCATAAACCTAAGCACTTTTTTCAATGAATCATCGCCAATTAATCAGAGTTGGTTGCTAGCAGACTGGATAGGTCACAGCACGCCTAAAACTACTTTTGAATATTACTGCTTAACAATGGATTTGGCAGTATTTGCTTACAGCGAAGCTTGGCAAGAAAAACAGCCAGACTATATGGCAACTTTAAAAACTATTAACGGCAAGCACGCTTACCCATCTTTTGTGTATAAAAATCTAAATCGTTATAAAATGAATAAATTTACTCGTTTTCATGCGAAAAACATTAGCTCTTTAGAAACACCCGTTTTTCAAAGCGGCAAGGTATCTTACCTAAACTTGTTTAAGTTAAAATTAAATACCGACGACATTCAAAAAATACTAGCCTTATTTAGGGCAAAACTAACCCCTAAAAAAATAGATGAGTTTTTATCTTTAGAATCGCTTACTAGCGTCCAAGTAATTAAAGGTTTTCACAGTATTCTTCAGCAAGATAAAAATATTATGTTGCCCGAAAAATTGATCTTCAATTGTATTGATAGCTTAATTTGGTGGCGATATGAAAGTAAGACCCAACAACTAACCGAGTTAAGAGTTCCACAAATAACAAAAGCAAGCTTAAATAAATCTCAAACAATAAGTCAAAAAGACTTAGAGTTTTTATTAAAAATATGGAAAAAAGAGCTGTTTCGAAATGAACTTAATACTGGGAACTTCGTTATTGGTAACCAGCTAGATTTAGAAGGTTTTCTGTGTATCTATGATGAGTTCCAATGTCATTCAAGTCTTGGTGGATATTTACAAATAACCCTAACAGGGGTGAAAAATAAAAAAGAAGAAATCTTGAGTATAACTACTCCAGACTATATTAAGATTTTTGATAAAAGAAAAGTATCTGAAGAGCATTTTCCCATCTCCTCTTTTAATATAAGGATCTCCTATCGAGATCAAAACGCGAAAGTAAAAGGAACTTGTAGTTACGGGGTAAATAGTATTATTTTTTTATTAATTTTTTTGAACTTGCATATTAAACATTAAGTATAGCTACGAAGTACTGTAGCAACTCCAATAAACTTGAAGTTTCATTTAATAAGTATAGTTATTTTTTTTATGAGGCTGTAAATAGTTCTAAAACATATCCATTTGCTTTGAATTATTTTTCCAAATAAAATTAGAATCGTCATATCCTTTAAGGCCGAAATCAAGAATTTCAGTTACTAGTATTTTTTCTATTTTTGTAGTGTTATTTTTAATGTCGTAAGAACTTTTAATTTCTCCGTTCACAACAAATGTATTTTTCTCATTATAAAGCGAATGCTTAACAAGTTTTAAGTGTTTTTTTGATTTTATAATTTCTTCCGAGAAATCGAGTTTAATTGGTTTAGGTGACTTATCAAGTTTAGAGTTTGTAACCATAAATGCTTTAATTATTTTGTTTGATAAAAACTCAACAAATATGAGTTCTATTTTTTTATCCAAAAATTTTTCTTCATTTATTAAAAAGGGGTTAGAGTTTTTTATTTGTTCGAAAAATTGATCACCTAAATTTACATTTCTTTGAATTAAAATCTTTTTAATGTTAACTAATTGTTGAAGTTCGTTGCTATCTTTTACGAGTAACATTCCATTTTCTACAGTGGGTGGAATGTTTCTTAATGGGTCTTGCTTTAAGTCTTGAGGTAAATATATATTTGTATTGCTCGTTGCAGAAGCATGTTTTTGCACTAATTCAATCATTGAAGTGGTGTTTTTTATAATTTTATTGAATGCTTTTTTTATATCATCCGCTTCTATCATATCTGAAGGACTAATTGCAATTATTTCTAGCCCTTCATCATTTTGTCTGACCAGAATATCAAAATTTATTTTTTTTAATCCCAGTAGAATAAGCTTCAAGTCTTCTGAAATTTGATTTACTTCCGACGCTTTGAATAATAGTTTTTTATTATATTTTTTAATAATGTCATTAGGTATTTGCCTTAAAACAACAGTGTTATTTTCCATTTTTAAGTCTTTTAAGTTAAGGTAGTTATTCGATTGTAACGAAGATCTAATTTAATATCAATA
>CAZQYD010000249.1:0-2085 GCA_964597465.1 uncultured Piscirickettsiaceae bacterium
AGGTTAGAAGACTATTTGAATAAAGATACCAAAAAGAAAGGTTTCTTTGGTTAAGCGGTTCCTCGTATCATAATAATTATTAAAAAGTGCCCAGGGGGGTACCTCCCTGGGCACTTTTTAGGTTAAAAATAGGTTGTTTACACAATTTCAAAGAATTGTAAGCTCCATAAATCATTGATTAGCGACTGATTACCTTGGTGGCTTAAATGTTGGTTCAGCTGTTCTGCACTAATCCATTTATGATTACAAAGTAATTTAATAAATTCCGCTTCCGCTCCCATGCAATCCCACTCGGCACTGTTCACGTATAGGCTGACTTCTGAATTATTCACTTCATAATAAGCAAGACGGCAAACTGGATCTAGCTGAATTCCTTCGCAGTTTTGTAATTCTGAGAGTAGGGTTGCGGTGTCGGTGAGTTCATCTTCAGCTAAAGGCTCTGGTAGCTTTTCATTACTGCCCGCATCAAGTTGAGTTGCAAAACGTCCGAACCATTTTTTAAAATGTGTTTCGTTTTCTAAAACAGATTTGAGTAGTGTTTGTGCTTGTTTCCAGCTAGCGTCACTAATCTGCCCTGTTTTGCTGTCTGACCAATCAGGGTCTTGGTATAAGTCTTGAAAACTACCTGTTTCAGCCAAATAATCACCAAAACTATCCCAAATTTCTAAGCCTTTATAGGTTCGGTAACCAAATGAAAAGGTTAGGCAGTCATCGCTCAAGCTGATGCCGTGATGTCCCCAAACGGGTGGAATGTAAAGTAAATCACCCGTTTCACAAATATAGTCATCTTCAACAGTGAACGTTTCCATCAAACGAACATCTAGTCCTTGGATATAGTTTTCAGAATTACAGTTTTGCGAGGTTAATTGCCAGTTACGTTTGCCCTTAGCCTGCAATAAAAACACATCATAATTATCATAATGTGGGCCGACATTGCCACCTTCCGTGGCATAGCTGACCATTACATCGTCCATTCGCCAATTGGGAATAAAGTCTAATGTAGGGATTAAATCAGCGACTTCTGGAATAAGTTTATCCATACCTTGAATTAACAGAGTCCAATTTTTTTCAGGCAGGTTTTGAAAGGTCTCTTCATCAAAAGGTCCTGTTTTCAGGACATAATCGGTAGGGGAGTGTTGAATAATCATGCGACTTTCAACTTCTTCTTCCAATGATAATCCCGCCAACTCTTCCGGCTCAATTGGACTAATAAAGTCAGCAAATGCCCCCTTAATTAACAGCGGTTTTTTCTGCCAATATTCTTTTAAAAAAGTTTCTTTATCAAAGTTGTTTAATTTCATTTTAGTCTCTTATTTAAGTATTATTTAAGTAGTATAAATTATTATTTTGACAAGTATCAAATTTAAGCTTATATTGTCGCCATGAATAGAAAAAAGAAAATTATAACTAAGCTAAATAAACACTATAAACGTGCTAAAATCAAAAAAAATGGTGGCGGTAAGTCCCAATATATCAGCAAAGATGGTCAAAAAAAGTTAGCAATGACTTCGCCGAAAGATATTATTGACTACTGGTACTCTGACAAAATAAAAGCAGGTTGGTTTAATTCAACAATTGAATTGGATACGGAAATCAAAACAAAATATGAGTTTCTGTGGGAGAGCGGTTTAAAAGGGTTTATAGACAACTGGCAAGACTCTGCTGAGGGCTGTTTAGCGCTCGCTATTATCTTCGACCAACTGCCATTAAATATGTTCCGAGGCAAAGCGAAAAGTTACCAAACAGAAAGCAATGCCATCAAGATAACCAAACACGCCATTGAACAAAATTTTCTAACCGAACTTAAAAAAGAGCAGCTTGCTTTTATTATCATGCCGTTGATGCACAGCGAGAATTTAGAAGACCAAAACTTATCGGTTGAGCTATTTAAAAAATACAATTTAGTAGAGAATTTAATATTTGCAGAGCAGCATCAAAAAATTATCCAAACCTTCGGAAGATTCCCACATCGTAATCAAATTTTAGATAGAAATAGTAGTAAAAAAGAACAGGCCTACCTAAAGGAATCGCTTAACAACTAACTTGAAATTCTGTGGGTCTTCTAGCTAGTCAATTCTAGGCATG
>CAZQYD010000250.1:0-2047 GCA_964597465.1 uncultured Piscirickettsiaceae bacterium
TTTTTTACTATTTTAATAACGCAAATTCGTTATTTCTAATATTTTTATTTTTCTTAATTCATCATTTTTACAAATTATATAAGCTTTTGTTTTTACTAAAAAAGCTATTTGCCAAACCTCAATTAGGAGGTTTTGTCATCGACCTGCATGGCTAACTTGATGTCTTATGTCCAGCGTTTTGTGTTTATTACGCTCTTACGGTTGCATCAGATTAACTTGTTGTTTTTACTTACCAGATAAATACCGTTACTTTTTAAATAACAATTTGTAATCTAAAATTACAAATCTGTGTTTTGAATCTGGTTTTATTTCTCTTTTAAAAGTAGAGAAATTTATAAAGCGTTACAAATATACCACTGATTTGTTATTGATGCAATGACATTGGCTGTGAAAGTGGTTAAAATACGCCAATTAAATTTTATGGGGGCTTGGTTATGTCTGTCAGATATGTAGAAGCCACTTCAGAAGACGAGGGGCAACGCGTAGATAATTTCTTAATGCGTCAATTTCGTAACGTACCGAAAACACTTATTTACCGTGTTATCCGTAAGGGTGAAGTTCGGGTTAATAAAGGGCGAGTAAAGCAAAGCACCCGTTTAAAAGAGGGCGATATTGTTCGCTTACCGCCCATTCGAGTGCCTGAAAAAGCAGAAACGATTGTGCCACACGGTCAGATGCAACGGATTGAAGATAATATTCTTTATGAAGACAATGATTTGATGGTAATTAACAAACCATCAGGCATTGCTGTGCATGGAGGTAGTGGCATTGCATTTGGGCTGATAGAAATTTTACGTGAAATGCGTCCGTTAGCAAAGCGGATGGAATTAGTGCATCGGTTAGATCGAGATACATCAGGCTGTATTTTAATCGCCAAAAAAGCGATGGTTTTAAGAGAGCTACACGCCCAAATTCGTGAAGACAAAATGGTTAAAGAATACATTACTTTGCTGGCAGGAAGCTGGGATAAAGAAAAACGAAAAATTGATTTACCCTTAGCAAAAAATACGTTGCAATCGGGTGAGAGAATGGTCAAAGTTGATCCAAATGGCAAGCAATCCATTAGCTTTTTTAATCTCGTCTCGCATCACCCAAGTGCCGATTTAGTCACCGTTAGGCTAAAAACAGGACGAACCCATCAAATAAGAGTGCATGCCTTGTCGCAAAATTGCCCTGTGGTGGGCGATGATAAATATGGCGATAGAGTCGTCAATAAAGCTCTAAAAAAAATGGGCATGAAACGACTTGCTTTGCACGCTCAGTTTTTAAGCTTTCGACACCCAAACATTGAACACGAGCAAGATAGCTGGATGAAAATAGAAGCACCATTGCACGACGATTTTAAAAAAACAATTAATAATTTAAAGAAAGAGTTAGAGCATGAATAAAAAGTACAAATGCGTTATTTTTGATTGGGACGGAACCCTAATGAATTCAGAAGCAAGAATTGTTGATTCCATTCAAGCCAGTGCAAAAGCCGTTGGCTACCCTGTTTTGTCGTATGATGAATCAAAAGAAATCATAGGTTTAAGTATTGAAAAAGCGGTCGAGTTTTTATACCCACAAGTTGATAAAGAGACCATGACAAGAATGGCAGTCGCCTACACTACACATTTTTTAGAAGACTGCACCGTTAATATGCAGCCCTACCCAAAAGTGGTGGAACTACTTGCCTCAATTAAAGCATCAGGTGCAAAAATTGCGATTGCAACGGGTAAAAGTCGTAAAGGCTTAGATCAAATTTTATCAGAAGTAGATTTTGCAGATTATTTTGACATGACCAGAACCCCCGTAGAGTCAGAGTCAAAACCAAGCCCGCTGATGCTAAAGCAGATTTTAGAAAAATTTGAACTATCAGCAGATGAAGCGGTTATGGTAGGTGATACCTCGTTTGATATGGAAATGGCACAAAATATTAACATGGATAAAATCGCACTAAGCCACGGCGTGCATGAACTAGCAAGATTACAAAAATATGATCCTGTTGTGTGTTGTGATGATTTAACTGAGCTGAAAGATTGGTTAGCGACTCGATTAGAACCTTAAG
>CAZQYD010000251.1:0-2043 GCA_964597465.1 uncultured Piscirickettsiaceae bacterium
CGCAATAGCAAGCTATTACGCTTATTTTTTAGGCAAAATAAGGCAAAATTTATCTCATTTTTATTCACACCCCATTTATGCAAAGGTCTCTAAAAAAATTAACAAAAGGAATTGAAAAATGGCTAAGGAAGTAAAGTTCGGCTTAGATGCTCGTGAAAAAATGGTTGATGGGATTAATATTTTGGCGAATGCCGTTAAAGTAACATTAGGACCTAAAGGGCGTAATGTTGTTTTAGATAAGTCTTTTGGTGCCCCAACGGTCACCAAAGATGGCGTTTCGGTTGCACGTGAAATTGAACTAGAAGATAAGTTCATGAACATGGGTGCGCAAATGGTTAAAGAAGTTGCCTCGCAAACTAATGATATTGCTGGTGATGGAACCACAACCGCAACCGTTCTTGCACAAGCAATTGTTCGTGAAGGAATGAAGTCTGTTGCCGCAGGAATGAATCCGATGGATTTAAATCGTGGTATCCATAAAGCCGTCAATGCAGTTGTGGAAGAGCTTGAAAAAATGTCCGTTCCTTGTAAAACATTTGATGCGATTGCTCAAGTAGGAACTATTTCAGCCAACTCTGATGAAGAGATAGGTAAAATGATTGCTGATGCGATGGAAAGAGTTTCAACGGAAGGCGTGATTACCGTTGAAGAAGGAACGTCTTTAAAAGATGAGTTAGTTGTTGTTGAGGGAATGGAATTTGAAAGAGGTTATCTTTCACCTTATTTTGTCACCAATCAAGATAAAATGATTGCAGAGTTAGACAGCCCATTTATTTTGTTATATGACAAAAAAATCTCAAACATCCGTGATCTATTACCAACCCTTGAAGCGGTTTCAAAAGCAGGTCGTCCTTTGCTAATTATTGCCGAAGATGTTGATGGCGAAGCTTTAGCAACATTGGTTATAAACAACATGCGTGGCATCGTTAAAGCAACCGCAATCAAAGCACCAGGTTTTGGTGAACGTCGTAAAGCGATGTTACAAGATATGGCAGTGTTAACAGGTGGAACAATTATTTCAGAAGAAGTAGGTTTATCTTTAGAAGAAATTACACTTGATATGTTAGGTGAAGTTAAGTCTGCGGTAGTGGGTAAAGATTCAACTAAATTAATTGATGGAGCAGGTGAGAAAAGTGACATTGAAGCTAGATGTGCTCAAATTAAGGCACAGCTAGATAAAACAACCTCTGAATATGATAAAGAAAAATTACAAGAGCGTTTAGCTAAATTATCTGGCGGTGTAGCGGTTTTGCAACTAGGCGCGGCGACAGAAGTTGAAATGAAAGAGAAAAAAGATCGTGTAGATGACGCTCTTCATGCAACTCGTGCAGCAGTACAAGAAGGTATTGTTGCCGGCGGTGGTGTGGCATTAGTTCGTGCTGCAGCAAATGTTAAAGTAGAAGGCAGTAACGATGAACAGAATGTTGGGATTCAAATCGCGATGAGAGCGATGCAAGAACCAATGCGTCAAATTGTTGAAAACTGTGGTTTAGAAGGTTCTGTTGTGGTTAATAAAGTGATAGAGTCTAAAGGTAATATTGGTTTTGATGCTGCAAAAGAAGAATATGTGGATATGATTAAAACAGGTATTATTGACCCGACTAAAGTAACCCGTTCAGCCTTACAAAATGCGGCGTCTGTTGCAGGTTTAGTGTTGACTACTGGTGCGGCGATAGCTGATTTACCATCAGATGGTGGCGACGGTGGTGGCGACACAACTGGAATGGGAGGCGGAATGGGCGGAATGATGTAATCATTTAGCACTTTTTTAAGACAGTATCTTAAATGTAAAAGCCCCTTTTTAGGGGCTTTTTTGATTTTAATACTATGTTTTTAGAAGCTTTAGCTGCGCTAATTACTAAGAAGAATTAGCATTAAGTTATATTGTGATATTAGGTTTTACATATAGCTGTATAGAATAGTTTATAATAGCATATAATATTTATATAATTGTATGATGTTATTTGTCAACAATATATGTTTTTATATGAAGCATATGCGTGTTTACGAGTGTTATATGCATTTTATGTGACATATGTGCGT
>CAZQYD010000252.1:0-2015 GCA_964597465.1 uncultured Piscirickettsiaceae bacterium
CGCCTCTATTTAACCAACTAATAACAACTCTAGTCTTTGAAGCACGCGACTTAGCGGAGAAGAGCCAAAAAAACTATTTTCAATTAATTATTTTATTTTAAATCTTGCGTTACCACATTTAGTATGTTTGTCTTAAATAGGCACAAGAAGTGGTTTTTAGGGTTTATTTAAACCGGTGTTTGTCAAGATAATTTTGTCATCTTCTTCCAAAGCATCTAAGCGTTTACGCCATTCTAAATAAGCCAGAGCCGCTAAAACAACATACACAGCCATTAAGAACATGGTTACATAAAAGCCTTTTTGGTAATAAAGGGCTATTGAAAAAGAGTCTATAACTACCCAATATAGCCATGATTGTAAATATTTTTGAGCGATTAAATAAGTGTTAACTACGGCAAAAATAGACACAAAGGCGTCTAAATAAGGCAGTGAGGATGTTTCAGTAACCGTTAGATAATATCCCACCAGTAAACTGACCGCTACCGTAGCAACAAATATTTGTAATTGGCGTATTTTAGGCAGTAGGCGAATGTGTAGTTCAGGTTTTTCCGTATTATCTTTTGGTTGATACCATAAATAAAACCCATAAACAGCCATTCCGAAATAATAGATATGCAGTAACGACTGCATTGGTAATTTGTTTTCCCAAAATAAATAGGTATAAATAGCCGTACTAATAAAAGCCATTAACCAACCCCAAGGGTTTTCTCGTCTAATTAAGACAATAAATGCAATCCCTAAAATAACGGCTATCCACTCTAGGTAAGACTGCGACATATATTGGGCGATAGTTTCGTTAATTAATTCCATTATTTTTCCTTGCCATTAATTTTTAGGATGAATGTTCCACATGAAACATTAGGCTTCATTTTTTCTTCGTAAAATAAACAGCCAATGAACTAAAAGTAATAAACTGCTAATAACGATAATAATAAATTGAGCAATTAAATTTTGTAGGTTGTCTCTTTGTTCTGCATCTAGTTCCAATTGGTAGCTAGCAAGCCTTTTTTCGGTAAGTAATTTTTCAGAGGGTTTTACTCTTTGTTTAGGTGCACTTTTTTTGCTAACAAAATTTTCTACAGGGCTAACCTTTATTGGTTCATGTATTTTATAGCGTTGTTCTTCCCAAAAAGAATCGTTATGTTGATGTATTTTATATTGGTAAGAGTCTAATGTAATACTTGGGTTGAGTATGCCAATGCCACTATAAATACTAAGCCCTAAATTTATTGAAAGCGTGATAACCGCTACTAAGCAAATTATTAAAGCATATATTTCTACAATCGTTTTTTTCATTTTTAATGTTCTATTTTACTTGAGACCTTTGCATAAATGGGGTGTGAATAAAATTTAGCTATTTTAATTTGTGCATCCATTTATGCAAAGGTCTCTACTTATTTGTTGTTAGTCATTATCTCTAATGCATGAGGATTATTAGACCAGTATTTGCCATGATTTTGCCAATATAGATATGCTTGTTCATGTCCTCCTATAGCGATATAACCTTCCATTTCTGTTTTTGGTTTTTTATGGCGTTTTTTTAATAATTCTTTTGCTACTAATGGTAAGTTATCTTGTGCTTGTTTTATTAAGGGTTTTGCCTTTTCAATTTCATCTAAATAAATTAACGCAAGTGGGTGCGAGTAAGATATTTCTGGCGTTAACTCATCTTCAATAAAGTTTTCACAGAGCTTTATAATTGCAGAATAGTCTTTCTTTTCAAATAATAAACTAGGTATTAATGTTCTAGAGCCTAAGTTATCGGTAGGGCAGACGCTTATTAAATTTGAAAATACCTCTAATGCTTTATCTAACTTTTCTTGCTGTTGATACCATAAACCAAGATTATGGTAAGCTCTTAAAAATGGGCGGTTTTCGTGGATATACCAATTTAAATTCGCTGTTTTCCAAGAGAATTTTTTTGGTAGTGCCTTCAGCCCAATATCGGCGGCTTTTTGACTATAAGAAATGGCCTCTTTCTCATCACCATCATTTTCAAAAATGCTTGCTAAATT
>CAZQYD010000253.1:0-2012 GCA_964597465.1 uncultured Piscirickettsiaceae bacterium
ATTCTTGTTGAAATACTTGTACCCATTTAGCTGTCCTATATAAAGTCTTTAAGAAACTTATATTTCAACAGTTTATTATGGGTATAGGTATTTTTTTTCACTCAACAAAGCGGAGAAGAGCCGGGACACGAGTGATGCGTTATAGTGATCTAAGTTAGGATTACCTTGTAAATACTATTACATATAATCCAATTTCTGAAAGTCCTACATTGTAGGAACAGGTGTAGTATTTTTTGATTTATCTTATATAATAAAAAACCCCGTAAGCTACGGCTATACAGGGTCTTGAATCTGGTGCCGAAAATAGGACTTGAACCTACAACCTACTGATTACAAATCAGTTGCACTACCAATTGTGCTATTTCGGCAAGTTGGGCGTATTATAAGACCTAGCAAAAATAAGTCAATACCTTTATGACTCATTTTTTAATTTAACCATTCCTTTAATA
Organism: uncultured Piscirickettsiaceae bacterium; assembly: GCA_964597465.1. Taxonomy (GTDB): domain Bacteria; phylum Pseudomonadota; class Gammaproteobacteria; order Thiomicrospirales; family Thiomicrospiraceae; genus Hydrogenovibrio. The sequence continues at coordinate 450 of CAZQYD010000253.1, forward strand.
ACAAGGTCTGGAATCACTGATACATCATGACTGATAAGCGGTTGAATTATTGAAAAATCCCCACCCGAAGCAAAAACCTTAAACTCTAGACCTTCTTCATTTACAACATCATTAATAACGGAGTTAATAAATGATGCTGCCATATAAAGCGTTCCTCCAACTATGCCGTCTCTGGTATTAGTCGGCAAAAAACCGTGTTTTTGACAAGAATTATCAATGTCAGAATCAATCAAGCTAGTTTCAGAAAAAAGGCATTTTTGCATAACCGTTAAACCAGGGACAATAAACCCTCCTTGATGACGCAAGCCAATAACAACATCAATCGTAATTGCTGTTCCTGCACTAATAACTACATAATTTTGGCACTCTGACAAAACAGCTAACATAGCTAACCAACGATCAACACCCAACTTACTATAATCCACGTATCCGTTATAAAGTCCGAGACGCTGTCGCTCTGTTTTTAATAAAACAGGCTTAACGCCAAACTCTTTAACAAAATAATCAATTACACATTCTAGTACATTTTTTTGCCCCACAAAAGCGATATAAACGCTATCCAAATCAACAACCGCTTTCTCAAATTTATTAATACCATCATTTAGCAACTTAGTATTAAGCGTAGAACTTAGAAAAAAATATTTTCCATTTTCTATAAAGGCTATTTTTGTTTTAGTATTTCCAATATCAACGTATGCAATAGACACTACTTAGTTACTCTTTTAAATGAAACATTACCAAATCGATATTCAATCGTAATACCATCCTTTTCAATCAAAGGCATAAATCGTTTAGATAAACCTAGATAGTATCCTTGAGAGATACTCTTATCATGAATAATTTCCAATTTATCTCCAATATTAAAAAAATCATTAGCTGCCCATTCTTTAGAATAACTAACTTCATCAGTTTGATACAAACAATATATACCATCGATAATAGGAAGTAATTCTGTTAAAACTGATTCCATAGATAAGTCAAGAACATAATCAGATTTTATATTAAGATCAGATCGGGAACTAGAAACATTAATTCCGATTCCAATGACTAAAAAATTATCCCCATTAAAAGACTTAATCACCTCCGTTAGTATACCCGCAACTTTACCTTTAGTAGAATAGATGTCATTAGGCCATTTAACCATAAGTTCCTCATCATGGAATTTAGACAAAATTTTTCTCAGTGCTAACGCTAAAGCAATTCCCAATACCAAAATACCCTCGAATTCCCTCGTAAATGGAACACCAAAAGAAAACGTCAAATCCTGCTCTTTAGATAGCCAATGTCGACCTCTCTGCCCATATCCCGAAGTCTGTTTTTTAGCAACGCAAAACAATTTAGATGTTTTTTTATTTTTAAGCGTTTCAGATAAAAAACGGCTCGTTGAATTGACTTCATCGAACAAATACCCATGGTAACCATAGTCTTTTAATATTCTAACAATAGACTTCAAAATAAAAACTCAAATTAAAAAAATAATAAAGGATAAAAATATACCACGAACCAAGAATTCTAGGCAAAAAAAAACCGTAATCATCAAGTAATTACGGTTTAATCAAGGAC
>CAZQYD010000254.1:0-1998 GCA_964597465.1 uncultured Piscirickettsiaceae bacterium
GTAATGATTTTCTGAACTTCGCTGAAAAACTAAAAAATGACATTAAAAGCTGTTTATCACCACCTTGGGCTATATATTCTCTATAATATTCCATATCCTGATTGGTAGTCTTACCTATCTTTTCCAAAATATAACTCTTACGGATTGTTACTAATTTTTACATATGTTTACCGTTTTTAATGATTTTGCCCCTCTTTTAGCTAGAGTCTCCTCAGAAACCCAATCCTAATTTAGCCATGAACGCCGATGTAACCAAAATGATGTTTAAAATATGTGAGGCTGATCCTCAGGGAACTTAATATGGTCTTTGCATTCGTGAATATAGTTACTCTGCCTCTTTTTTGGACAAAAATATCCCACACCTTTGCTAAAACAAGTAGATTCATAACAAAGAAGATCGCAGCTATCCATGACTCTGATGTTTTTCGTGTTTTAGCTTTGATGAGGTTCAACCCATAACCATTTTTTCCCTGACCAAACTTACCTTCTATGGGAATACGTTGCTGATAGTCTTCTTTTCGCTGTTGTTTTTCTTTTCTTAACTGTTCTTTATTAGTTTCGGTTACTTTTTTGGGGCGTCCCAGAGGCTTTCCACCATATCGTATTTGTTTCTCTTTTAGGTATTTTCGATTGACTCGTGTGCCGTAGATGGGGTCGACTAAAACAACCTCAGGATAGTGTCCATGACGCTTTTTGTAGCGTTCAACTTGTTGAATCAAATCTTGACCTTCATTAAAGGCATCCCAACGGACTTCATCTAGGCAAGCAATACCGTCACCATTTAGGCTCACATTGAGTTTGGCGCCAAATTCAGCTGAGCGATTAGGTTTTCCTCGGATGATGGGACGCACATGAGGTTGATGAATACTGATAATGCGATCATCATGACGTTGGGTTTTTGTGTCATACATCGCTTGTTGTTGCTGGTAAAGTAGTTGAATGACCCAGAGCTTATTGAGCAGGGGTAAAGATAATCGTTTAGGCGCTTGATGATACTGCTCTAGCGAACAAGGTGATGCGGTCGGTAAATAGACGCAATTCCAAAGTGATTCAATGTGTTTCAAATTACGTTTAAGGTAGTTAAGTTGTTTGCGAATGGCTTTACGACGCACTTTAGCACGGGGTCGCCTTTGTTTAACCAGCGCAAGAAAGTCTTTACGTGCACGTTGACGGTAGGTGCGGGGTTTTTTGGCTAGGTTACTGTGTGGGTAGAGTGTATCAATGATTTTCTCACTGATCTCCCGTGCTTCATTAAGTAGGCTGATGTCGGTTGGAAAGCGTATTTGCTGGGGTGCAACAGTGGCATCCAGTATGAGTTTACCTTTGTGTTCAGAAACACAAGATATTTGAGGCTCAATCGCTTCTGCATCTTGATTTTGTTTAGGTGATGCCGTTGTTGATGGTGGCTCATCGTCATCTTGTTTAGCCTCAGATTTCTTGTCTTCAACCACGTGAATAATCTCCTCTTCGAAATTGGCGAAGAGCGTTTTATCCATACGTTTTCTAATGTCGACAAACAGTGACGGAACAAAAGGGAGTTGCGTGGTAAAAGCGGGGAATCCTACAAAGTATTGAAGGTAAGGATTTTCCTGAATTTGTTCAACCGTTTCTTCATCACTCAGACAAAGTTTGTGCTTGATGATCATGGCGCCAATAACAAGCCGTGGATCTTTTCCAGGACGACCTGTATGAGAGAATCCTTGAGAATAAAGTTCAGCGAGTGCATCCCAAGGAATACACTGACTGAACGTAACCCAACGATTGTTTGCATCAAGTGCAACATCGAAAGGTGTTTTAAACAGTTCAAATGAAAGCTGATTTGAGGGTGTATACCGAATCATGTGCAAGCCTTTTGAAGGGTTTTAACGTTTTTCCTTGCGTTTTATTATAGCATGAATCCTTATTGTTGTGTTAAATCAAAGTGTTATAGTTTCTGAGGAGACTCTAGGTAACGATCAAGGTCATCTAGCATGATATTGGCAAGCAAGGGGGAGAGTG
>CAZQYD010000255.1:0-1998 GCA_964597465.1 uncultured Piscirickettsiaceae bacterium
AGTTGTCGTGCATTTTAGCCAGTAAAAAATAATTGGCGGTTGTTAAGTGTTTCCTAAAATTAATAACTCCACAACCAAGCCGCCCCACGCACACCGCTTGAATCGCTCCATTTTGGCGCTAATAATTTCGTTTCAACCTGGTCGCTAAACACCCATTTATCCCAAAGTTGCGGTACGCGTTGGTAGAGTTGTGCAACATTCGACATGCCTCCACCTAATACGATTACATCAGGGTCAAACACATTTATCACCGACGCCAAGCCTTTTGCCAACCAAATACAGTAACTTTCTAATGCTCTTTTAGCAAATTCGTCACCCTGTTCTGCCAAGGAAACGATTTGTATGGCGGTTAATTGTTGGTTATTATTTAAAGCATAATGATTGGCAAAGCCTGTTCCTGACAAAAAAGTCTCATTACAAGCTGATAACCCACAATAACAAGGCAAACTTGCATCATCTTCTGCCTGCCAAGGTAGCGGGTTATGCCCCCATTCACCAACAATACCGTTTACGCCTGATAACGCTTGTTTATTGACCACCAAGCCGCCACCACAGCCCGTGCCTATAATCACCCCAAATACGCTATCATAATCTTTACCCGCTCCATCATAGGCTTCAGACAAAGCAAAGCAATCGGCATCATTTGCTATCTTAATTGGGCGATTTAATTTTTGCTCTAAATCGCCTTTTAAATCTTCACCGATTAACCAAGTTGAATTAGCATTTTTTATTTTACCCGTCTTGTTGGAAATACTACCAGGTATGCCAATCCCAACTGAACAATTCACAACGCCAATTTTGCCTTCTGCCTTCGCAACCAATTCCACCAACGCAGCAAGCGTTTTAGAATAACAACCTTGTGGCGTAGCAACTCGTTTACGATAAATCTCTTGCCGCTCATCATCTAATGCAATGATTTCAATCTTTGTTCCGCCCAAATCAATTCCTATTCTCATAAATTTACTCTTATAATTAAATAATGAAACCGTTATCATAAAGCGATTAAATAACAAAATAGGCAACAATGTGTTCTTTTCGTATTTTAACACCCTTTTCCAACTAAAAAGTACCCAGGGGGGTAGCCTTAAAGCTATTCTATTAGGGTTCTTGTTCCTATTTTTAACTCAAAATAGTCATGCCGCCTCACCCGTATGGCAAGTATCAAAAGATGGCAAACATTTTTACCTTGGCGGCACGATTCATCTACTCTCAAAAGACGATTATCCGCTACCGAAAGGCTTTCAAATCGCCTATGACAATAGCCAAGCACTAGTGCTAGAAATTGATTTAGGAAAAACCACAGGTGCAGATTTTCAACAAAACTTAATGGCACTAATGAGCTACCCCCCTGGGCAAAAATTACAGCACCACATGTCCAAAAAGGGTTATTTAGCCTTAGCAGAACATTTTAAACAAAATGGACAAGATATTGAAAAGTTTAATCGCTTTAAGGTCGGCTATATTTCGATGCTACTCACCGTTTTTGAACTACAAAAACTCAATATGGCAGGCACTGGTGTTGACCAGTATTTTTTTGATATGGCAGAAAAAGATAGAAAAATGGTCGTCGGCTTAGAAAGCCTACAACAACACTTTTCAGCACTAGCAGAAATGGGTAAAGGCTATGAAGACGAATTAATCGCACATAGCCTAGCAGAATTAAGCACCCTAAAACAACAACTAGCAGCAATGAAGTCGGCATGGAAAACAGGCGATTTAGAAACCTTTGAAAACATAGCGGTTACGCAGATGAAAAGCGAATTTCCTAAAATTTATCACCAATTACTCGTCGTCAGAAACCAAGCCTGGCTACCCAAAATAGCTAGCCTAATCAACGCCAACAAAACCAGTTTAGTACTGGTCGGTCACGCCCATCTTGTCGGCGAAGACGGCTTAATTCAACAACTAAAACTTAAAGGGTTTACCTTTAAGACACTTAACAACTAACTTGAATTCTGACAACGCCAAGTTTATAGCCTCTGCGTTATCATTTAAAAT
>CAZQYD010000256.1:0-372 GCA_964597465.1 uncultured Piscirickettsiaceae bacterium
AAATAATAAAAAGCTTAAAAAAATTGGGTATCTTAGGATTAATACTATTTTCAAATAATGCCCTTGCTTATGACCCAGGCACTCCAGATAGAGAATGCAAACCACCAAAATTTAGAGATTTGAATCCACCAGAACAAGTGAAAGGGGAACCTGTTCCAGAAGTTGAAGCTGAAACAGACATTGAGTTTACTGTTTCTGGATATGCAGATCCAACGACTCTCACTGCATTCGCAAAAAACGAACCACTTAAATTAAATATTGTTGATAAGAATAGTTTTTACCAAGTATCAGCTAAATTACCCGCTATTTTAAATGGTAAATTTGCCCGTATTAAACTTAGGGTCAAAGCACAAGGTGGCTCATGTATTACCC
>CAZQYD010000256.1:382-1995 GCA_964597465.1 uncultured Piscirickettsiaceae bacterium
GAAGAATTTAGGTTTCATAGGAAGGGCAATAAAATAGGCGCATAGCAAGCTACGTAACTTATGTGGACTCCCCTGTGTCAACAATAAATTTGCTCTATAAAAGAATTAAATGCGTACTTATGTGCGAGCTCTATAGAGAGCAGCTAACTCAGGCTCAATGATATTTACGCGAACGTGTTTTCAAATCTATTTAGCGAGCTCTAAGCTCTCTGTTACGTACTGATTTAACACGCTGATTTTTTATCTTCGTTTTTGCATTTTTATTGCTGGAACTCTTTAATTAAGCAGCCAGAAGCTCTGCTTTATATTCTGTACCTTGTGTAAGCATTGCAAAAGCCGTTCTCACCGTTTTGTTAGCCAATGCCACAGCCGCGCACTTTTTACCTCTGCGCGCAACCAATCCTTGTATCCATACCTCTTTTTTGGTCTTTGCATCTCTTTTTACAACCTGGCTTATCGCAGACATCGCACCTGTAATAAGATCACTCCTCAGCATGCTGTTTTTCACATGTTTACCTATAGAACCCAGCTTGGTTTTTCCTCCTGAGGAATATTGCAAAGGGGTTAACCCAATACAAGCAGAAGCATCTCTTCCTTTGCTAAACGTCCCCAGATCAGCACATCCTAAAGCTATAAACAGCTTGATGGCATTCAACGTTCCCACCCCTTCAAGTTTGAGCAAGCGTTTACATTCTTCATGCTCTTTGATAGATGATTCCAGGCATTCATCGTAAACTTTAATCGATTCCAATAGTTGCGCATACTGTTTCCAGGCAATATCTAAAGCCTGTCTGAATTCACAGGAAAATCCATTTTCTGCATCTTCTAATACCCATTCGATGATGCCTTTCAATCCACCATTTTTACTGGATATCCGAATATTAAATTCAAGCAGCAAGGCTTTCAGCTGATTATTTAAAGCCGTTTTTTGCTTAATGGCAAGTTCTCTCAAACGTAATACGGACTGTAATTGCTGCTGCTCTTCATTCTTGCCTTTAATAAACCTTATTTCAGGAAGCTGAGCCGCCTGAACAATCGCCAATGCATCATTTTTATCCGTTTTCTGATTCTGCCTGACCGTCGCCACTAACTTGGCTGAAATAAGGCGTGCTTCATAACCTGCTTCAATTGCTTTCTGTTTCCAGTAGTTCGATGTCCCACAGGCTTCAAATATAATGGTCGCTGGTTTGGTTGTAAAAAGCCAAAGAAGAAAATCGTCATGTGTCATTTCTTTATTGGAATGCACACTTTGGTTTGTATAGATACAAACTTGAATAACTTCTTTTGCTAAATCAACTCCAACCATTGTATTATTCATGATACGGACTCCTTCAATATTTTGTTTGAGAGCAACTATATTACTCCACCTGTTTAGGGTGGGGAGTCCAATTATCTGTTACTACAACGAAGAAGACGGACAAAAAGACTAGCAAGATGGGCGGGTTATTTGTTGCTAGTTGCCTAAAACCCCTGAAACAAATGATTCATTGGTGGTGACAACTTTATTGGTAAGCTTGAGACTGTGCAAAGAGATCGCTGAGGTATAGGCCTCGGGGACGACCGTTCAAGAAAAATAAAGGTAGCGCCCCCTTTTTGGAGTAAATATTTCTAAA
>CAZQYD010000257.1:0-1995 GCA_964597465.1 uncultured Piscirickettsiaceae bacterium
GCAAAATCCTCTGCTATGAAAATGTTAATTCCAGCGGCAAGTGAAACAAATATGAAATTTACGTTCGAGGCAATGAAAACGGTTAAGTTTTTTCCTAGTACACATAAGCGGTATTGGATTTCTGAATATCAAAATATAGAGGTGGCTTTTCCTTCGCCTAGTGAACAACAAAAAATCGCCGATTGCCTGTCTTCCATCGACGAGCTAATCACCGCCCAATCCCAAAAAATAGAAACCCTCAAAGCCCATAAAAAAGGCTTAATGCAGCAGCTTTTCCCTTCCTCTGATGAGGTGAATGGATGACTACTAATTTTGCTGATTTAGACACTCTGGTTACACACCTACGCGATAAGTTGAACCCTGAGTTAGACAATAAAAAATATCTGTTGCTGTTTGCTTATAACGGAACGGGTAAAACACGATTATCCATGGGCTTCAAAGAAGAAGGTAAAAATAATGGTGATGCAGACACCCTGTATTTCAATGCCTTTACCGAAGATTTGTTTAGTTGGGATAACGACCTAGATAATGACACCCAAAGGGTGTTGAAGCTCAATTCAGATTCTCGCTTTTTTGCTGGTCTGCAAGCGCTGGAAATGGATAATCGTATCCGCCCATTGTTACATCGTTATGCAGATTTTGATTTTAAAATTGATACCGATAGTTGGACAGTAACCTTTGAGCGTGATGTTAAAGAGGGTGAAACTAGCAAAACCGTTGAGCATATTAAAATCTCCCGTGGGGAAGAAAATATCTTTGTTTGGTGCTTTTTTCTCGCTATTGCACAACTCGCCATTGACGAACAAGAAGCCTACGCATGGGTGAAGTATATCTATATCGATGACCCCATTTCATCACTGGATGACAACAACGCTATTGCTGTGGCTAGCCATTTGGCGCAGTTACTTAAAAATCAAGACAGAGTAAAAGCAGTAATATCTTCTCATCACACCTTATTTTTCAATGTGATGTGGAACGAGCTAAACGAAAAGAAAAAATTACAGCCGTATTTCCTAAGCACTGATCCCAGCACTCAAGGCTATACCTTACGCTACACTAGGGATACACCATTTTTTCACCATGTCGCATTATTAAAACAGCTAGTTGAGGCGGAAGAGTCTGGTAATTTGTATACCTATCACTTTAATATTTTGAGAAATATTTTAGAGAAAACTGCAATTTTTCACGGCTTTAAAAATTTCTCGGCTTGTATTAAACAAGACGCAGACGATCCGGAAGGTATTGTGCATGAGCGGATGCTTAATGTGCTTAGTCACGGCAATTATTCCTTATTTGAGCCAATGGAAATGCTGCCCGAGAATAAGCAGCGTTTTAAAAAAATATTAACGGGTTTTATGAGCAATTATCAATTTAATCCCGAATTATTCCCAGAATCGCTAGAACAGAGCATAAGGGTGGACGCATGAGCGATAACAACCCGTCACAATTTATTATCTACCAAAGCGAAACAGGTGAAACGAAGTTGGATGTACGTTTTGTTGATGAAACTGTCTGGTTAACACAAGCATTGATGGCGGAGCTGTTTAGTACCACACCAGAAAATGTGTTGATGCATTTAAAAAATATTTATAACGAAGGTGAACTTGAGAAAAACCCAACTACTAAGGATTTCTTAGTAGTTCGTCAAGAAGGGACGAGAGAGGTTAAACGACGACTTAAACACTACAATCTGGATGCCATTATTTCGGTTGGCTATAGAGTACAAAGCCACACGGCTACCCGCTTTCGTCAATGGGCAACCCAGCATTTGCATGAATACATTGTAAAAGGCTTTGTACTGGATGATGAGCGCCTGAAAAACCCTGATCAACCGTTTGATTATTTTGAAGAGCTGACCAGGCGCATTCAAGATATTCGCACCAGTGAAAAACGTTTTTATCAGAAAATTACCGATATTTATGCCACCAGTGTGGATTATGACCCGACGCTGGACACCAGCATTACTTTTTTTAAAACCGTACAAAATAAAGCACA
>CAZQYD010000258.1:0-1989 GCA_964597465.1 uncultured Piscirickettsiaceae bacterium
TTTTTGGCACGAATCAAGCTATCATCATTTTAGAATAATTTATAAAACTTCAAATATCTACTTTAGGAACCTTAGTTGTTAAGTGTTTCCTTTAGAATAAAAAAGGAAAATTTCATGTCTCAACAAGCTATCTTTGATTTAATAAAAGAAAATGATGTTAAATGGGCGGATCTTCGCTTCACTGATACCCATGGTAAAGAACAACACGTCTCGATTCCTGCCAATAAAATAGATGAAGATTTTTTTACTGACGGTGAAACGTTTGATGGCTCTTCTATTGAAGGCTGGAAAGGTATCAACAATTCAGACATGCTGTTAATCCCACAGGAAGACGGTTTTTTTTTAGACCCGTTCACCAATGACCCTACTATTATCATCCGTATGATGATTGTGTCTCCTGACACGATGGAATCTTACGAAAAAGATCCTCGTGGCATTGCTAAAAAAGCAGAAGCATACTTAGCCTCAACCGGTGTTGCCGACTCAGCATTTTTTGGTCCAGAGCCTGAGTTCTTCGTTTTTGATGACGTAAGATGGGGATCTGACATGTCTGGTTCTTTCGTTAAAGTTCAGTCAGGCGAGTCAGAATGGGAAAATGGTCGTAAAGTAGAAGGCGGAAACGTAGGACACCGACCAAGCGTTAAAGGTGGTTACTTCCCTGTTCCTCCAGTTGACCAACTGCACGAAGTACGTGCTGATATCTGTGCTATGTCTGAAGCAATGGGCTTAGAATTAGAAGCACATCACCACGAAGTAGCAGCGGCTGGACAGTGCGAACTAGCAGTAGCAGGTAATACACTAACCGCTAAGGCTGATGAAGTTCAAATTCTTAAATATGCAGTACACCAAACTTGCCACGCACTAGGTAAAACAGCAACCTTTATGCCTAAGCCAATTGTGGGTGACAACGGTTCTGGTATGCATATTAACCAGTCACTTTCAAAAGATGGCAAAAATATCTTTGCTGGTGACGTTTACTCAGGTATGTCACAAGAAGCACTTTGGTACATTGGTGGGCTAATGAAGCATACCCGTGCACTAAACGCATTCACAAACCCTGGCACAAACTCATACAAACGCCTAGTTCCTGGTTTTGAAGCACCTGTGTTAGTTTCATACTCAGGTTCAAACCGCTCAGCTTCTATTCGTATTCCATACGCGCCGTCAGAACGTTCACGTCGCGTAGAACTACGTTACCCAGATGCAACCGCTAACCCATACTTAGCTTTCTCTGCATCGCTAATGGCTGGACTTGACGGAATCATCAACAAAATTGATCCGGGAGCACCTTCCGAGAAAGATTTATATGATCTTCCTCCAGAAGAAGAAGCAACCTACGATACTGTTTGTGCATCACTAGAAGAAGCACTAGAAGCACTAGACACCGGGCGTGATTTCCTAAAAATGGGTGGCGTATTTACTGATGAAGCAATTGATTCATACATCGCACTTAAAATGGAAGACGTTACTCGCCTAAGAGCAACTACTCACCCAATCGAATTTGACATGTACTACTCTTCATAATCGTAGAACCATTCAAATCAAGAAATAAGAGACCCGCTTTTGCGGGTTTTTTATTGTCATAAAAACTTCATTTAAACCTGTTTTTTTAACAAAACAGCTCTATAATTAGAGTTATGAATAACATTCGACGCCTCCTTTCCTCTTGGACTAAACCTTTTCACCCAATCTATCTTGTATTGGCGTTATTCCTGTTTGCCCAAACCGCAGCATTAATCCATAGTGAAGTTCATCACTTTCATGAACATGAAGCGGAATGCGACATTTATCTTGGTGTTGAAAACCAAACGCTTGATTCTGTTGTTCCTCTTAGCCAGCCAACCCTTAAAAATAGTTTTGTTTCAATTGCCTTTATTGACATTTCATGGCTTATAAATGAAACCATCACTGCTAAAGCGCGCGCTCCTCCTATTTCTTAAGGAAACGCTTAACAACTAAGATTATTTTATACTGGTAAAAAGTGCCGAT
>CAZQYD010000259.1:0-1984 GCA_964597465.1 uncultured Piscirickettsiaceae bacterium
TTAAATTAATTTGCTTTATTTGGAAGCGTTCCACGTCCATTGAGCACTTGTATCATTAACCAGTTTTTAACTAGTTTTAAATTATTACCGAATGAAATGAAGCTTGAACGTAAGCTGTTTTTTGACGCATTATCTTGTTTAAACAGCCAGTCAAAACCTTCCATTGCACGTTGTACAATTACATTATCACCTTTACGCCAGCGTTCATAACGTCTTAACACGGACTTTCTACCCCAGTCTTTATCTGTGTTTTGACGCTCCTCACTAACAACCTGCACCAGTGCAACCGCATCTAACAATCCTAAATTTACACCCTGCCCCGCTTGTGGATGAACGGTGTGTGCGGCGTCTCCGACTAATGCAAAGTGTGGTTTTACGTAAGCTTCGGCATGTCGTCTTACCAATGGAAAACCTGATTTTTGATAAACATCTTCAACCTTACCTAGTTTCAATCCCGATGCTTTTTCTAATTCTTCTTTGAACGCCGTCTCACTTAAATCTAATGCCCATTGCATTTTTTCTACGGGTAAATACCATGCAATTGAACTAACATTTTTTTCCATACTTAAATAGGCAAAAGGTCCGGTGTTTTGATAGCGTTGCCAACAGGTATTTTGATTTGATAATTCGGTTTTTACGCAACCGACAATCGCACATTGTTGGTAGTCATGTTCGATTGTTTTAATTCCAACTAGGTCACGTGTTGAAGAAAATGCACCATCGGCGGCAACCAGTAATTTTGTGGTTAAGGTTAATCCAGATTCAAATGTTAAATTTGCGTTATTTTGTTTTAAATCAATTTGAATTATTTTTTCTGAAAAGATTGGCTGAATGTTTTTATACTCTAAAATTTTTTCCCACAAACTGGCGACAATAACTTCGTTTTCAACCACAAAGCCAAGATTTTTTTCGGAAATTTCAGCCGCTGAAAAATGTACTTCAGCTTCGGAAATATCCTCCCAAACATGCATATCAGTAAAGGCATGAAGACGACGTTTTTCAATGCCTTGCCAAACGCCAAGACTTTTAAAAATATTTTCAGAGGCTCTAGTTAAAGCACTCACCCGTGCTTGATAAGGACGGCTTTCGCTCCATTCCAAAACAGGCTGTTGTTTTTCTAGCAATAAGACCGAAAAACCATTTTGAGCAAAATCCAGAGCGGTGGTTGCACCGACCATTCCGCCACCAACGACGACGACATCCCATTGTTTAGACGCTAAATTTTCAATATTCATTTACAATCCCATTGCCATTTTTGCTAGTTTTTTTCGTTGTTTTGGCATACCTTCCATTGCCATCAGACCTAATCCTCGTAAATGCCCGACAACGGACGATTTCGTTTCAAAAATCTGAATCAAGCTATCAGTAAAGCCCATTATTTTTTAATGCTTAGGTTGCATTTTTTTTTCATACTCTCCTAGTAAGATTTTAGAACCCAAATCTTTTTGTGAGCTAGATAGTTCCAAAAATGCTGCAATATCGCTAATACCTAAGTTCAAACCCTGCGCTGCTACGGGGTGTTGTGTGTGCGAAGCATTACCGATTAGTAGTGCACGCTCAGCAACCATTTTTTTTGCGTAGCTTTCTGTTAGCGGATAACTTACTCGATTAGAAACAGAAACGAACTCCCCTAAACGTTCACCCATTTTTTCAGCAAAAGCATCAATAAACTGTTGGTCTGAATAGGCCTTAACCTCATCAATTCTATCTGCCGAAATAACCATTACTGCCTTATGAAAATGCCCACCCATTGGCAGTAACGCAACGGGACCTTCGGTAGTAAAACGTTCATATGACCAACCTTGTGGATTTTCTTCGGTTTCAATTTTTGCAATCACGCCAAATGCATCATAGGATTTTTTAGTCATCGGAATCTTTAAAATCTCTCTGACTTTTGATTTTGTACCGTCTGCACCGATAATTAATTGGCAAGATAGCTCTAAATCACTACCCCCCTGGGTATATCCCCTGGCATCTATGCCAT
>CAZQYD010000260.1:0-1978 GCA_964597465.1 uncultured Piscirickettsiaceae bacterium
CGTGCATTTTAGCCAGTAAAAAATAATTGGCGGTTGTTAAGTGTTTCCTTAAGGATTCGTTTAATACCTAAGCACTGTATTCTTCTACTACGATTGATGCATTCGTTCCACCAAAACCGAAGCTATTACTCATGAAGCGTTTAATTCCAGCATTCTCAATTAGTTTTGTGACGATGGGCATACCTTCACACTCAGGATCAAGCGTATCAATATTAATAGAAGGAGCAATAAAGTCATTGTTTAACATGCATAAGCTATAAATCAATTCGTGAACCCCTGCCGCACCTAATGAGTGACCTGATAATGATTTTGTTGAGCTAATTTTAGGTATAGTATCACCAAACACTTCACGAATTGCAGCCGCTTCTTTCGTATCACCAACTGGTGTCGAAGTACCGTGAGGGTTAATGTAATCAATTTCACCGTCAACCGTTTCCATTGCCATTTTCATGCAACGAACCGCACCTTCTCCAGACGGAGCAACCATATCATAGCCATCAGAGTTAGCACCATAACCAGTTATTTCACCGTATATTTTTGCTCCACGAGCAAGCGCATGTTCAAGTTCTTCAACCACAACCATTCCACCGCCACCAGCGATAACAAAACCATCACGGTCGGCATCATAAGCTCTTGAAGCCTTGGTTGGATTATCGTTATTTTTCGTAGACAAAGCGCCCATTGCATCAAACATGACAGACATCGTCCAGTGGAGTTCTTCACCACCACCTGCAAAAACGACGTCTTGTTTGCCTAGTTGAATTTGTTCTACCGCCGCTCCAACACAATGCGCAGATGTTGAGCAAGCAGAGCTAATTGAATAGTTAATACCTTTAATTTTGAAAGGTGTCGCTAAACAGGCTGAAACAGTTGAACCCATTGTTTTAGTAACCATATAAGGCCCAACACGCCTAACACCTTTAGTACGAGTAATTTCAACCGCTTGCGTAGAGTTAGAATTAGAACCTCCACCAGAACCAGCAATTAAACCTGTTCTAGGGTGCGAAATTTGCTCTTCACTTAAACCAGAATCATCAACCGCTTGTTGCATTGCAATATAACTATACGCCGCCGCATCACCCATAAATCTAAGCTGTTTACGGTCGATCAAATCCTTAAAATTTAAGTTTTTTACCTCGCCATGAATCTGCGAACGTAAGCCATTTTCTGCGTACTCTGGTGCAAAAACAATTCCAGACTTGCCTTCGCGTAAAGAATCTGTTACTTTCTCTTTATCATTTCCTAAACTAGAAACGATACCAATACCTGTGATAACTACTCTTTTCATTTAAAATGCATCCGTATTTGTAAATAAACCAACTTTTAAGTCTTTTGCTGAATAAATTTCTCTACCATCAACGTAAAGATGTGCATCACCAATGCCCATATAAAGCTTTCTTTTAATAACACGCTTCATATTAATCACATACTCAACTTTTTTAGCGGTAGGCAAAACCTGTCCATAAAATTTAACTTCTCCACAACCTAACGCACGCCCTCTACCAGGCCCGCCTGTCCAGCCAAGAAAAAAACCAATTAACTGCCACATAGCATCTAAGCCAAGGCAACCAGGCATCACAGGGTCATTATTAAAATGGCATTCAAAAAACCACAAGTTTTCTTGAATATCAAATTCGGCACGAATTTCACCTTTACCAAATTCCCCGCCCTCTTCTGACATGTGTGTCACTCGGTCAAACATCAACATCGGCGGTTTCGGAAGTTGCGCATTACCCTCACCAAATAATTCACCGCGGCCACTTGCCAATAATTCTTCTTTTGTATAACTAGATTGTTGTTTCATTTAATATCCGAAGTATGTAAATCAAGCCATTATTATACAGGGCAAGAAAAGTGATTACAAATTAGCCGCCACTGAATTTATGATTTGTAGCAAGAAAAGACAAAATTAAGAGCAAAATACTAAATTCTAGGCAAAAAAAAACCGTAATCATCAAGTAATTACGGTTTAATCAAG
>CAZQYD010000261.1:0-1959 GCA_964597465.1 uncultured Piscirickettsiaceae bacterium
AGTATTTAGATGCCGTTAGCGGTATTGCCGTATGTAGCCTTGGGCATGCACACCCTGCCATCACGACGGCAATTTGTGAACAGGCTGGGCAACTTATCCATACTTCAAACCTATATAATGTAGAAAAACAAACACAACTAGCCAATGAACTTTGTGCATTATCAGGGCTAGATCAAGTTTTTTTTACCAACTCTGGTGCTGAAGCAAATGAAACCGCACTTAAAATAGCCCGTAAATTTGCCAACCAAAACAACATAAAAAACCACAAAGTCATTACCATGAACCAAAGTTTTCATGGTCGTACCTTAGCCACCTTATCGGCAACGGGCAATGAAAAAGTTCACCAAGATTTTCAGCCTTTAGTTGATGATTATATTCGTGTTGATTTCAATGATATTGATGCCATCAAAGCACAAGCGAATAACCAAAGCATTGTGGCAATCCTTGTCGAACCTATCCAAGGTGAAGGAGGAGTCTTTACGCCTGATAATGGCTACTTAACAGCATTAAGAGAAATTTGCGACCAAAATAACTGGTTATTAATGATTGACGAAATTCAAACAGGGATTGGTAGAACAGGCAAGTGGTTTGCTTTCCAACATGACAATATTATTCCCGATGTAGTGACACTTGCTAAAGCACTAGGTAACGGTATGCCGATTGGTGCTTGCTTAACATCAGGCAAAGCAAATGGTGTGCTAGTACCAGGTAATCACGGCACCACCTTCGGTGGTAATCCACTTGCCTGTGCAGTTGGTTTAGCGGTCATCAACACCATCAAAAAAAATAACTATATTCAACAAGTGGCAGAAAACACATTTATTAATACTTTTAAAAGCAAATTAAAAAACAACCCAACCGTCATCGATATTAGAGGCAAAGGTTACATGATTGGCATCCAACTAAATAAGGACTGCAGCCACTTAATTAAATTAGCACTCGAAGAAAAGAACCTGCTAATCAATGTAACCCACGGCGATACCATCAGACTATTGCCAGCATTTGTGATGACAGAACAACAACAAAATGAATTAATTACCAAGATAATTGATTTGATTGAACAGGTATAAGATTATGAGACATTTTTTAACACTAAACGACTTTACCCCTGCCGAATTGCAACAATTAATGTTCAGAGCAACCGAACTAAAAACCATGCAAAAAGCTGGTGATATTTTTGAACCGCTAAAAAATAAAACGCTAGCGATGATTTTTGAAAAATCATCAACAAGAACCCGTATTTCATTTGAAACAGGCATGACACAATTAGGTGGACACGCGCTATTTCTATCCTCAAACGATACGCAACTTGGGCGTGGTGAACCTATTGAAGACAGTGCAAAAGTCATCTCAAGCATGGTCGATGGCATCATGATTCGTACCTTTGCGCATGACACGGTTGAAACCTTTGCAAAAAATTCAAGCGTGCCAATCATCAACGCACTAACCGATGACTACCACCCTTGCCAATTATTAGCGGACATGCAAACCTACCAAGAAAATCGTGGTTCAATCCAAGGCAAAACCGTGGTATGGGTTGGCGATGGCAACAACATGTGTCATTCATACATTAATGCCGCCGCACAATACGATTTTAAGCTACGCATTGCGGTACCAAAAGGTTATGACCCTAAATTAGAGCTATTTGACAATATAGACAATATCGAAATCATCCGTGACCCAATGCAAGCCGCTGAAAACGCCGACTTAATTGTCACCGATGTATGGGCAAGCATGGGGCAAGAAGAAGAACAGAAACAGCGCGAAAAAGACTTTAAAAACTATCAAGTCAATGCAAAACTAATGCAACAAGCAGACCAAGACGCACTCTTCATGCACTGCCTACCCGCACATAGAGGTGAAGAAATATCCGCCGAATTAATGGATTCAAAAGATTCCGTAGTTTGGCAAGAAGCCGAAAATAGATTACACGCACAGAAGGCTTTGCTTGAGTTTTTA
>CAZQYD010000262.1:0-1921 GCA_964597465.1 uncultured Piscirickettsiaceae bacterium
ATCAGTCATTAATTATTTTTATTCACAGTATGACTATATGATTTTACAGTTTAAAAGTCAAAATATTTTTAAGGAAATGCTTATATAAGTTTATTTTATTGGTTTTTTACCATTTATTTATATACGAATCGTTACTGATTTTATTGAAAACCTATCCTATTTTTACTTTGATGATTTTCCTGCATGATTCTCTGAAGACTTATTTCTAGGAGACCTATGCACTCTTTTCTTTGCATTTTTTGGCGATTTATTTTGAGTATTATTAAACTGTTTTGGTTGCTTAGGTTTTTTAATTTTCTTTGGCTTTTTCATGCCTAATTTTGATTCTGGTAAGTTATGGTCAGGCTCAAAGCCATCAAATAATTCACGAGTAAGCAAACTTCCAGTTAGACTTTCAATCGCAACTAGCATATCAAATTCATCAGCCGCTACTAGCGAAATTGCCTCGCCCTTTTGTCCTGCTCTGCCTGTTCTGCCAATACGGTGTACATAATCCTCTGCAACTTGTGGTAAATCAAAATTCACAACATGCGGAAGCTGTTCAATATCAATCCCACGCGCGGCAATGTCGGTTGCAACCATTACCTTTGCTTTTCCCGCTTTAAAGTCGGCAAGTGCTTTTAAACGTGCATTTTGTCGCTTATCGCCATGAATCGAGGTGGCAGAAATCCCGTTACCTTCTAGTTTTTTAGCCAGTCGGCTTGCACCATGCTTGGTGCGAGAAAAAACCAGCACTTGTTCCCAGTCATTTTGTTTAATCAACTTAATAAGCAACGCTGACTTACGCGATTTATCAACGGGAATAATCCATTGTTTGATTTTTTTAACCGTGCTATTAGCAGGTGCTACGGAAACTTCCACAGGATTATTAACCAAGCCTTTTGCCAAGGCTCTAATCTGCGGTGAAAAAGTGGCTGAAAACAACAGATTTTGACGTTTTTTAGGTAAAAAAGCAATAATACGTTTGATGTCATGAATAAAACCCATATCCAACATTCGGTCTGCTTCATCTAAAACAAGCAACTCTAAGCTGTCAAATTTAATCGCATTCTGTTGAAACAAATCAATCAATCTACCTGGCGTGGCGACCAATACATCCACCCCGCCACGTAATTTTTGCATTTGTGGATTGATTTTCACACCACCATATACAATTGTCGATTTCATACGTAAATAACGACCATAGTTCGCCACACTTTCACCCACTTGAGCGGCAAGCTCACGAGTCGGTGTTAAGACTAATGCACGGACTTGATTTGGCTTTGGTCTCTTTCCTTTTGACAATATTTCCAGCATCGGCAAGGTAAAACCTGCCGTCTTCCCTGTCCCCGTCTGTGCCGCTGCCATAATGTCCTTACCAGACAAGATTGCAGGAATAGCCTGCGCTTGAATTGCCGAAGGTTTAGTATAACCTTGATCCGCAATTGCTTTTAAAAGATGTTCAGACAAACCAAGCGTAGAAAAACCCATAGAGACCACATTGAAAAGAAAAAGAGGATTATACTCCTAAACCCTTAGAATAATAAGTATTGGCTTATCTTTGATCAAATTAAACCAATTTTTCACTAAAAAGTACCCAGGGGGGTATAAAATATAAGCAATGAAAAATGAAATACTACAAAAACTGCCTGAAATACTTAAAAAAGACCTAGATGAAAATCTTTGTACCTGCAATGAGGTGCTAAAAAAAGACATTCTAAATGCCATCGCGGATGGAGCAGATACGCTAGAAAAAGTACGTAAAAAAACCTATGCGACGGATGGTAATGGCTGCTGTCAACGACAAGTTGATCGTTTAATTGAATGTTTACACTCTAAAGGAAACGCTCAAGGAAACGCTTAACAACTAAGATTATTTTATACTGGTAAAAAAAAAGCCTGATTGCTAAACGTTAAAAACGTATAACAATCAAGCTTTTAG
>CAZQYD010000263.1:0-1920 GCA_964597465.1 uncultured Piscirickettsiaceae bacterium
AAAAAAACCCGCAATAGCTAGCTATTACGCTTATTTTTTAAGCAAAATAAGGCAAAAATTATCTCATTTTTATTCACACCCCATTTATGCAAAGATCTCTTTTAAATAAAAAATTAAATTTATTCTGCGTTGCCCTTTAAAGTACCTTTTGGTAATTCACGAGACACTTGTTGTCTTTCGACTTTTACGACAACATCTTTCGCGATTTCTAACTCAACAAAGTTATCATCTAGTTCACGAATTTTACCCGCTAAACCGCCATAGGTAACTACTTCCGCCCCTTTACCAATGGCTTCTACCAGTTTTTTATGTTCTTTTACTTTTTTCTGTTGAGGACGAATCAACAAAAAATAGAAAACTACAAACAATAAAACTAACGGTAACAACGCCTCAAAACCACTACCTGCCGACGCACCTGCACCTTCTGCCATTGCATTTGAAATAAAAAAACTCATTTTTCTCTCCTTAAAATATTCGTATAAAATTCGTTGGGTATTGTTACATAATTAGAGTAATAATACTATTTACTATCACTGAATATATGAGATTATTCTGCACTTTCAAGTATGGTGTTTAAATTAGGCACTTCTTCGCCTCTTTGCTTATAAAAAGTTTCGACAAAACTTTGTAAATTACCTTCTGAAATAGCGTCTCGCATTCCTTTCATAAGACTTTGATAGTAATGCAAATTATGAATAGTATTTAACCTAGCTCCTTGAATCTCTTTGCACTTATCTAAATGATGTAAATAAGCTCTAGTGTAATTTTTACAAGTATAGCAATCACATTTTTCATCTAGGGTTGCGGTGCTGGTTTTGTGTACCGAATTGCGAATTTTTATCACGCCTGCGTGGGTGAACAAAAAACCATTTCTGGCATTACGGGTTGGGATCACGCAATCGAACATATCAATGCCACGCCTAACCGCTTCAACCAAATCTTCTGGTTTGCCTACGCCCATCATGTATCGTGGTTTATCTTTTGGCATGTTTGGTTCGGTAAAATCTAAGGTTGCCATCATTTCGTCTTTTGGCTCACCAACCGATAAACCGCCAATTGCATAACCATCAAAACCGACTTTAATCAGTTCTTTAATCGACTCTTCACGCAAATCTTGATACATGCCACCTTGCACTATGCCAAATAATGCCGCTGGTTTTTTAACGGATGACTGCTCTCTATCATGAGCTTTCTTTGAACGCTCCGCCCAACGCAATGAAAGACGCATTGAATCTGCCGCAACTTGATGTGTCGCTGGATACGGAGTGCATTCATCAAATATCATCACGATATCTGACCCCAGTTTTTTCTGAATCGCCATTGACTCTTCTGGTCCCATAAAGATTTTTGAACCATTAATAGGGTTTCTAAAATCAACGCCCTTTTCAGAAATTGTACGCATCGCCCCTAAGCTAAACACTTGAAACCCGCCTGAATCGGTTAGTATCGGCCCTTGCCAATTCATAAAACCATGCAAGCCGTCATGCTGTTCAATAATATCTGTTCCAGGTCTAATCGCAAGATGAAAGGTATTACCTAAAATAATCTGCGCACCCGTCGCTTCAATTTCTTCAGGCATCATCGCTTTTACCGAACCATAAGTGCCTACGGGCATAAACGCGGGGGTTTCCACCACACCGCGTTCAAACTTTAAACGTCCACGCCTTGCCCTGCCATCTTGTTTGTCTAATTCAAACCTCATACTACTTTCCTACTTAATTATTTTGTTTGTTTATAATTAAAATATTTATTACTGTCATGCTCTAAAATGGATTCTGTTCCATCGGTTTTATGGAAGATGTCTTTCATTTTAAAACGATTTTTTTCAGGTAGATTAAGACTGTCCCAAAAAAAACTTGAAGGGTCTTTAAGGAAACGCTTAACAACTAAGATTATTTTATACTGGTAAAAAGTGCCGAT
>CAZQYD010000264.1:0-1915 GCA_964597465.1 uncultured Piscirickettsiaceae bacterium
TTTAGGCAAAGGGGGTATAGCACCGTCCTTGTTTATTAGGGATTTAAACAAACCCCCTCATCTGAGGGGCAAAACACGCCCTACGGGGATTAGCCAGATATTAATTACTTCCTTAATCGACTCCTTAATTTAAAAGTCCTTTATCTCTGTTTTTAAGGTGTTGCGGAGTGGTATAAAGGTTTTGTAGTGGATTTTTTGTAAATTGTTCTTGATTTGGAAATTAAAAAATGGATAATACGCACCTGTCTTTAAAGAAATGCTTCAACAAAGATAGATAATCCAAATTCCTGTTTAGAAATTGGATATAAAGTGCCTGAGATTGTCTGCTAGGCGTTTGCAAAAGAACCATTGCTTCACTAGGCGTTAGTCGTAGGTTAAGCGGGAGTTTTGCAAATTCCTATAGGGAAAAACTGGTGCTATATGCTGGTTTTCTAAACAGGTATTTGGGAACAAGATAATTGGGCTATCGCCAAGCGGTAAGGCAACGGGTTTTGATCCCGTCATGCGCAGGTTCGAATCCTGCTAGCCCAGCCACTATCTTCCCAAATTTTTCAAATCATTTTTATCCCCGAACTTAGGAGTTAGCCTCAAGTGGATTATAGAAATGTTCGTTTATTTGCTGGAAATGCAAATGTCTCTCTCGCAGAAAATATTTCTAAATCAATTAATATACCACTAGGAAAAGCGGATGTTGGTCGTTTTAGTGATGGCGAAATAATGGTTCAAATCAATGAATCAGTTCGTGGTAAAGATGTTTATGTTTTACAACCAACATGCACCCCCGAACCTGCTGTTAACTTGATGGAACTTCTAGTGATGATGGATGCACTGAAGCGAGCTTCTGCTAAGCGCATTATTGCTGTAGTTCCTTATTACGGGTTTGCCCGCCAAGATCGTCGTCCACACTCTGCTCGGGTACCTATTACCGCTCGTTTAGCGGCCGATATGATTACCGTTGCAGGTGCAGATCGCTGTATTACGGTTGATTTACATTCAGATCAAATTCAAGGTTTTTTTGGTATTCCTGTTGATAACATTTATGCCTCTCCAACACTTGTTACTGACATGAAAAAGTCGGGTCATATTCATGCAGAAAATATGATGGTTGTCTCTCCAGATATGGGAGGCGTTGTTCGTGCTCGTGCTGTCGCTAAGGCGCTGGGGTGTGAGATGGCAATTATTGACAAGCGTCGTCCCAAAGCGAATGTTGCAGAAATAATGAATATTATTGGTGATGTAAGAGGTCGTGACTGTATCTTGGTTGATGATATGGTTGACACAGCAGGAACACTTTGTAAAGCCTCAGAAGCTCTTATAGAGCATGGAGCGAAGAGCGTAACGGCCTATGTTGTTCATGCGGTTTTATCTGGGTCAGCAGTTGATAATATTGAAAAATCAAGCCTAACAGAGCTGGTTGTAACCGATACCATACCCTTGTCACAAGCAGGAATTTCTTCAAGCAGAATTCGTCAAGTGACGATTGCCCGAGTTTTAGGTGAAATTATTCGCCGAGTTCATCAAGAAGAGTCGGTTTCTGACTTAATAGAAATTCCTTAAGGAATCACTTGATAGCTAAAGTTAGAAGTAGGCTGAGAAAAAAGAGTCGCTATTTGTGCTGAAATGAGGCGTAATAGCTAGCTATTTCAACTAAATGCAGTGAAAATATTGACACTTTTTGCCAGTATGAAATAATATTAGTTATTAAGTGGCTCCTTAACCGATGGATGAAACTAAGGTTTTTTGCAAACGCCTAGCGAACAAGCTCTAGCACCCTATATCCAGTTTCTAAGTAGGGATTTGGGTCAGGGCAAGCGCATATAAATCATCTCTAAAACAATAAGTTACAGCCGTAAAAAATGCAAAAAAACACAAGGTAATCTCCGCAATTAAATAAAATAACTCTTGACAAGGTTTT
>CAZQYD010000265.1:0-1900 GCA_964597465.1 uncultured Piscirickettsiaceae bacterium
CATGCCTAGAATTGATGGGCTAGAAGTCCACGCAGAATTTCAATCAGTTATTAAGCGTTTCCTTAAAACCAACAATGATTACCCTTTCTAGGTGCGACCTCTAAAGCAGAGACAAGTTCTGCCGTAGATAAATAGCGACTGGTTCTCTGTAATAAATCATGAATATAATAATCGTTAGCAGGCATTATATTTTTCTCTAGGAATTTTTAGTGCATTTTAAACCTTTTTAACCCAGTTTAACCCAGTTTATTAACACTTTTCTGGAAAAACTAACATCGCATCGCCATAACTGAAAAATCGGTATTCTTGCTCCACTGCATGGTTATAAGCGGACATGGTTCTGTCAAACCCTGCTAGGGCTGATACGAGCATAATTAGAGTTGATTCTGGCAGATGAAAATTAGTTAGTAGTACATCGACCACATTAAATTTAACGCCAGGGGTAATAAAAATATCGGTTTCACCTCGATAAGGTTTTAGTTCTTCACCACCAAATTTAAAGGCACTCTCTAAGCTTCTTACCGAGGTTGTGCCTACGCCAAACACGCGACCGCCATTTTTTTTGGTTCGTTTAATCAGTTCAACCGTGTCGTCTAACACTTCAATAACTTCTGAATGCATTCTATGTTCGGCAATATTATCGACCTGTACGGGGCGGAAAGTACCTGCACCGACATGTAAAGTAACAAAACCTGTTTCGATGCCTTTTTGCTTAATCTCTTCGATAAATTCTAAATCAAAATGCAAGCCTGCAGTGGGTGCGGCAACCGCCCCTGCTTTATCAGAGTAAACGGTTTGGTAGCGTTCTTTATCTTCCAACTCATCTTCTCTTGAGATATAAGGCGGTAGCGGCATGTGTCCGTGTGCTTCTATTAGTTCTAAAGCACTTTTACTGCTTGCGTTATCTTTTTGTATTTTAACGATAAATAAAGCGTCATCACGCCCGATTACTTCAACTTCAAAACTATCTTCTATTAATAGTTTTGTACCTTCTTTAGGCGAACGACTAGAGCGAATATGGGTTAATATGGTGGTTTCATCTAGCACTCGTTCTATCAATAATTCTACCTTAGCGCCGGTTAATTTTTTGCCAAATAAACGGGCTGGAATGACCTTGGTATTATTGAATATAAGACAATCTTCGGGATTTAAATAAGAGAGTAAATCCGTAAAAACTTTATCGGATACCTGCCCGCTTTCTTCCATCACTAATAAACGACTTTTGGTTCGCTCTGTTGTTGGCTGTTGAGCGATTAACTTTTCAGGCAATTCAAAGCTAAAATCTTGACGAGTAAATTTCACGATACTAAATACATTTTCAAAAAAACAAAATTATACTTTTTAAATCATTAAAATAGGCTTTAAATTTACTAAGAGCAAACATTTAATGTTTACCATCCAAAAAATAGACCCGATAGTTTTTCGTCAAAAAACCCGTAAAGCAACCTTCATAATCATAGCAATATTTGTGGTTTTTGCTGCACCGCTATCACACCTTATGCCTATCATTTTATCAAACATGGATGTAAATCCTTTTATTTTAAATTTTTTAGGTGCATTACTTGGGCTGTTTATTACCTTTTGGATTGTAAAAATATTCTATGCCGATAAAGAATGGATGGAAGAAGCTATTTATTCGTGGCAACTAAAACGTAGCCTAACGAGAATGTATAACGTATTAGATCCACTCAAAGAAGCTGTGGCAAACCAAGATGAAAAGGCGATGAAACTATTACGTTTTTATCATCTTGCCATTGAACAAATGTATCAACTTGAAAACAATAGCCACGGTAGTATTGAGCTAATTGTAGAAAAAGAAGCACATGAAAAACTTATGCAAAAATTAAACCTTGATTTAAACCAAATTAACTTTGAAAAAGAGCAAATAGAAGGCTATAAG
>CAZQYD010000266.1:0-1896 GCA_964597465.1 uncultured Piscirickettsiaceae bacterium
TGCGGTGTTCTTTTTAGCGGAATACGCGATGATGATTCTAATTTCATTCATGACGGCAATTATGTTTATGGGTGGTTGGTTATCGCCATTTGAAGGTATTCCTATTTTAGAAGGAATGTTTACATGGGTGTCAGGATTTATTTGGTTAACACTTAAAGTTTCTTTCTTGTTATTTTTATTTTTATGGTTCCGTGCAACCTTTCCAAGATATCGCTATGACCAGATTATGCGTTTAGGGTGGAAGGTGTTAATTCCAGTCACAATTGTTTGGGTATTTGTCGTGATGCTGATGAAGTATTTTGATTTTGGCCCTTGGTTTAATTAAAGGAGGAATGGTCAGTTATGTTAGCTTTTATAAAACATCAATTTAAAACCTTTACTCTTTTAGAGTTATTTAAAGGAATGGTGGTAACGGGTAAATATTTTTTTAAAAAGAAAATTACTGTTCGTTATCCAGAAGAAAAAACACCAATCTCTCCAAGATTTAGAGGGCACCATGCACTGCGTCGTTATGAAAACGGTGAAGAACGGTGCATTGCTTGTAAATTATGTGAAGCAGTTTGCCCAGCTAATGCGATTACGATTGAATTTGAAGCAAGAGATGATGGTTCGCGTCGAACAACTCAGTATGACATAGACATGTTCAAGTGCATTTACTGTGGGTTCTGTGAAGAGTCTTGCCCTGTTGATGCAATTGTTGAAACACGCGTTTTTGAGTATGAGTTTCATGGCCGTGGTGCCAGTATTGTTACTAAAGAAAGGCTGTTAGCTTTTGGTGATGAACATGAAGGTCAAATCTCTGAAGATAGAGCCGCGGACGCTAAATATCGCTAATTTTTATACCCCCCTGGGCACTTTTTAATTGTTTTTCAGCTAAAAAGTACCCAGGGGGGTAGGTAAACCGAATTAAAACATTAAGTTTCGATCAACAAGAGAGAAAAGATGACATTTGTAGAAGTTATATTTTATTTATTAGCTAGTATTGCAATCATTTCTAGTTTAATGATGATTAGTATTAAAAACCCTGTACAAGCCGCTTTGTGGCTTGTGTTAGCGTTTATTGCAACCGCAGGGATTTGGATTACTGCACAAGCTGAGTTTTTAGGGTTAGTTTTAATACTGGTTTATGTTGGTGCTTTAATGGTTCTGTTTCTTTTTGTCGTTATGATGCTGGATATCAATATTACAAAAATAAAAGAAGGCTTTACCACTTATTTACCTTTAGGAATTTTAACTTCACTAGCAATCTTTTCGATTATGTATATGGTAATTGGCCCGGATAGATATGGTGCAGATAAAATGCCAGTGCCGGAAGCAATGCCAGCGGATTTTAGTAATACTGCCGCTATTGCTGTGCCTTTATATACCGAACATGCTTACGCATTTATATTGGCAGCGGTTTTGTTATTAGTTGGTATTGTTGCGGCAATCACCTTAACATTACGCCGCCGTACAACCAATCTAGTTTTATTTCAAGATATTGATGCGCAAGTTAAAACGCAAGCGAAGGATCGTTTTAAAATTATTAAAATGGATTCAGTGGTTGAAGAGGATGCTAAAGACATCAAAGAACAGGACGAGGAGGTTAAGAGATGATAGCTCTTTCAGATTATCTATTATTTGGTTCGATTCTGTTCATGATTAGTATGGCTGGGATATTTTTAAACAGAAAAAATATTATTATTATTTTAATGTCTATTGAGTTGTTATTACTAGCGGTTAATACGAATTTAATCGCCTTTTCATATTACTTAAATGATGTAGCAGGTCAGATTTTTGTATTTTTTATCTTAACCGTTGCCGCAGCAGAAGCTGCAATTGGCTTAGCTATTCTTGTATTGGTGTTCCGTAATCGTAAGAGCATTAATGTTGATGATTTAGATTCTTTAAAAGGGT
>CAZQYD010000267.1:0-1871 GCA_964597465.1 uncultured Piscirickettsiaceae bacterium
TTATTAACTGCCTTTGTGCCAGTTCACCGGCGATCAATTTATGGGGGCGTTATGTCTCTGCGAGGCAAAAGCATAGTAAACACGTGCATTCCACATCTACGGCAAAGTCTTTAGCTTTAAAATCCTGCCATTTATTATAAAAATACACCCTTGTTTTTAGCCCTTTTTGGCTGGTTTTTCGTGTTTTGAGGCTTTTTTGCCAATTTGAAGCATTTTGGGCATTTATGGCTGTTTTTCGGTTTATTTGCGGTTTTTGGTCAGTTTCGCTGTTTTTGGCTTATTTCCAGCTTTTCACCTCAAAAAGGCTCAAAAGTGAGGGTGTATTTTTACAATATCCTTACTTCTAATTTATTGTTTTGTTGCGGTTAGCATTGAGCCTCAGCGACTACGTTTTGTATTTTTGTTTTGGTAATCTATCGCGTAATTTAAACCCAGCTTTCTTTCTAGTATTGCGCTTTAGCGATCAACGCTTTTTGCTTTGTTTGGTAATTCGTCGCTATAATTTTAAAGCTCTTTCTCGCTATCTCTGCACTTTAGCGACAAACATTTTTAGTTTTGTTCTCCTAAATCATCGCGTAATTTTACAACAATGCGTTTCGGCTTCGTGCTTCAGCGACTTAGCTTTGGCTTATTTGTTTGGCAATTAGTCGCATAATATAAAACCACTTCAAAAGCTTTAAACCCAAAAAATAGCAGTGAGTTCCAAGGTCTGCACTTTGTGTTTTCAAGAAATTAATAATTTTACATAACAAGCGCTTTAATTGGACGGGCTGAAAGCAGGGCTTCTCATCGGTCTGTAGTTTTGTTTGAGTTTGTCGTATGATTGAGTGCAGTTAAATTAATCCGCCCGTCAAATTAAGCGGGCGTTATGTCTCTGCGAGGCAAAAGCATAAATTCACAGCTCTTTCAAATTTCAGGCACTGTAAAAAAATCATCCATTTATCATTATTACTTGTTAAAATGTATCTAATTTTATACAATAAACTATATGAGTGATGAAAAAGAAATTATTTGGGTTGGTTCTAGCTACAAAGACCTGCTTGGTTTCTCAGAGGAAGCAAGGCGTGGTGCTGGTTATCAGCTCCATAGAATACAAAATGGATTAGACCCAGAAGACTGGAAGTCATTTCAAACGGTAGGTAGTGGAGTCAAAGAAATTCGTATAAGTGATGATGGGAATGCTTTTAGGGTCATGTATGTTGCTAAATTTTTAGATAAAATTTATGTACTTCATTCATTCCAAAAGAAAACTCAAAAAACGAGTAAAAAAGATATAACTATCTCTAAAACTAGATACAAAGCAATTATAAAAGAGGAAAAGCCATGAACAATATTGATACTTCTATTACACATGTAACTCCTAAAGATGGAAACATCTTTGAAGATTTAGGGTTTGAGCCAAGAGAAGCGGTTAAGATGAAAATTAAAGCACAGCTCATGTGCCAAATCAGCGAATGGATAAAAGATAAGGAATTAAAACAAGAAGAAGCTTCTACTTTATTACAAGTTACTCGCCCTAGAGTGTCTGATGTAATGCGAGGTAAATCTGGTAAATTTACCATAGATGCTTTAGTAGATATGCTAGAACGAACTGGGAAGCATGTAACCATGCAGGTCAATTAATAGTTAAATCATACTCTTAGTGTAACACTTCGTATTGAAAACTTTTAATTTTACATAACAAGTCATTTAATCTGACCCACTTAAGTCAGTCTTCTTCTGAAATAACCGATTGTGTTATAGTTTTGTGGTTTTAAATATCCTCGTGCCAGTTTTCCAGTGGATCAGCTGAATGAGGCGTTAGCTCAATGTCATGGAATTAAGCACTTATCTTATTGAAAAATATGATATAATCGCTCTACATTCAAAGA
>CAZQYD010000268.1:0-1864 GCA_964597465.1 uncultured Piscirickettsiaceae bacterium
AAGAAGTAACCACCCATTTCAGGTGCGAAGAAAACAATAGCAAAAAACGCCATTAAGAACACCACAATGGCAGGAATATCATGCACCGTGTAGTAAGGGTGAAAAGGAACACCATCAAGCGGTATACCCTTGTCATCTTTAATTGCTTTGATTTCAACGCCATCAGGATTATTTGAGCCGACCGTATGTAACGCAACGATATGAACAAATACCAAGGCCACTAGAATCAATGGCACCGCCGCCACATGGAAAGCAAACAATCGATTCAACGTAGGGTCAGAAATAACAAAGTCACCACGAATCCAGATCGATAAATCATCGCCAACAACAGGTATCGTCTGGAACAAGTTAATAATAACTTGAGCACCCCAGAAAGACATTTGACCCCAAGGCAACATGTAACCCATAAAGGCTTCAGCCATTAAGGCTAAATACAGTGCCATACCAATAAGCCAGACAAGCTCTCGTTTTCCTTTATAAGAGCCATACATTATGCCGCGAAACATATGGAAATAGATAACAACAAAGAAGGCAGAAGCACCCGTGGAATGCATATAGCGGATAAACCAGCCACCAGGGACATCACGCATGATGTACTCAACCGAAGCAAACGCAAGCTCGGCATCAGGTTTATAATGCATGGTTAAAAAGATACCCGATACAATCTGGATAACCAACACCAGCATGGCTAAAACACCAAAGTAATACCATGCATTAAAGTTCTTAGGAGCGTAGTACTCTGACATGTGATCTTTCCATGTCTGAACTATCGGGAAACGCTCATCAATCCAACCTAACACACCCGTTGCTTCTGTTGTTCTTGGGTAAGCTGCCATCAGTTCGTACCTCCGTCTTCGCCAATTAATATGACATCATCACTCTTATAGAAATGGGGTGGGACAACCATGTTTGTTGGTGCAGGTACATTCTTGAATACCCGACCAGCCAAGTCAAAAGTTGAACCATGACAAGGACAATACCAACCACCTTTCCAAGCAGCGCCTAAATCAGCTGGTGCTAATTCTGGGCGATAGGTTGGAGAACAACCTAAGTGTGTACAAATACCGATTAACACAAGCATATCAGGCTTTCTGCCACGCCCTTCATTTTGTGCGTAGTCAGGTTGCTGTGTCGCTACTGCAGATTCTGGATCTACTAACAAAGCATTATTCTTTGGCAAGTCAGCAATCATTTGATCGGTTCGTTTAACCACCCAAACTGGCTTACCCCGCCAAATAACACGTATTAGTTGACCCGGCTCTATTTTACTGAGATTAACTTCAACCGGGGCGCCCGCTGCTTTTGCGCGTTCACTCGGCATCCAAGAGATAAGTAGCGGTGCTGCGAAGGCCGCTGTACCCGCCGCACCAACAACCGAAGTTGCAGCAACCAGCATACGCCTGCGCGCTTTATTAACCGTATTTGAATCAGAATCTGACATGATTCTCGTTCTCCACTGGGTTATAAGAATTTGCAAATATAAATAATAGAAACCCAACAAAAGCTTCTAAAATCATAT
Organism: uncultured Piscirickettsiaceae bacterium; assembly: GCA_964597465.1. Lineage (GTDB taxonomy): Bacteria > Pseudomonadota > Gammaproteobacteria > Thiomicrospirales > Thiomicrospiraceae > Hydrogenovibrio. Next base: position 1,520 of record CAZQYD010000268.1, read on the forward strand.
CAAAACCAGAATATACTCATTCAACTAGGCGTAAAGGTCAAGTAAATTTATGATAATTAACTTACTGTTGGCTTAAACCCAAATTCACACTTAGAAACACGAATATAACACAAGTCTTTGATTCCACAGCACATCCAAAAAATGCCCGCTTACACTAAAGCATAATTGAGTGCGGTAGCGCTCACTAAACCTACGGGTGAAGCTAAGATTTAGCGAACTTACCGTTTTGTTGTTTAAAACGGATAATTCGATTATGCACAGCTTATTGAATATACTGTGCAAACTAAAAATGTGAAACCAAATACTTGCATTCTATTTCGCTTTTCTAAGTGTGGATTTGGGTAC
>CAZQYD010000269.1:0-1479 GCA_964597465.1 uncultured Piscirickettsiaceae bacterium
ATTTGCAAGTTCTCTACGAGTTGACATAAGCAACCTTCCTCAGTTTAAAAAATTTATTTTTTTTATTTAGAGACCTTTTCACGAGTGAGGTGCGAGATAAATTTTAGCCATTTTTAGCCGTATATTCACTCGTGCAAAGATCTTATTTAAGTTAGACCAACCACATTTAAGTTTAATTCTACAAAATGTTTTTTTAGCTAGTTAACCCTTAACATAAAATTTGGACGAGTATTGTCGCCTAAATCGACGAAATCATCAAGCTTTCTTAATCGATTATTGATCCCTAATAACTAACTCTTGCTACAAGAGCTTCAAAGAAGCCCCTAAAACCGAAGATAAAAGAAAAAATAAGCAAAAAAGGCCTTTTAATTAATCTTTTCACCTCCCTCAAAAAAGAGACGTAATTAGGTTAATTAAAAAGCCTTTATGCTCGAAACAAGCAACTTAATGTATTTATTCCTTAGTTGGATCAACCTCTAGTTTTATCAAACTCTATCCCGAAGGGTCGGCAAACTGGTCTGTCAACTTTTGGATAGCTTTTTTACTAGATTGCTTTACAGACACTAGCTTGTTTTTTGTACGGTTACTCCAACCCCTAGGGTTACTGCCAAACATACCGCGCCAAAAACGATTGTTATACAACAGTGCGTGTGCAACTTCTGGTTGGGTTTTAACTAACCTTTTGGCGTCCCAACGAACAATTTTTTTACGTAAACTATAGTGAATAAAATAAATTACAGATAAAGTAATAACTGCCAAAACAGAACCATTTATAACAGACTCTGCAGCCCAGCCTTGAATATTCTTGGTTATATTTGCGTAAGTAAACGCCCCCCAACCTATTCCTGCAAAAATCGAACCCAAAATAACCACGTCTAATAAAATAACTTTATTTCGCCAAGATGAAATGGCTTTTTGTAGCGCCGGGATTTTTTCATTTTCTAGGGTTTCCGCAAGTTGTTGTGCCGTATCAGCAATGCGATAAGCCCTGTCCGTACTTACTTTATCCATACGCTGAATGATTGACGCTAAGTCAATATCCTTTTTACGTTTAAAACGCTCTGCTAAAGCTTCATCAGGAATTTCATTTGCTAACTTTTCATTATAAATAGCATAGAAATTTCCACCAATAATCCCTTGTTGTGATAAGGCTCTCTGCCAAGCTGCAATAACTTCTTCAGGATTATCTTCTTGTGCGGCGGTATCTATTTGATTCAAAATAAACATCACTTTCTGCGCATCGTTCCTATCAATATTCGCCTTCACTAAATGCTCTAGCGTATCACGCATCGCACCTGGTTCTGGGTGGCGAGCATCAAAAAACACCAAAACCAAATCAGACATATCCACAATATGTTTAGTAATTTTAAGCGTAGAGTCTCGTTGGGAGTCTGCATCAAACCCAGGAGAATCGATAAGAATCTTTCCTTTTAAAATCTCTTCTGGCACGGTTTTAAGCTGAAGGTAAGTGTCAATTTT
>CAZQYD010000269.1:1489-1845 GCA_964597465.1 uncultured Piscirickettsiaceae bacterium
TTTGTTAATTTCAGCTGAAATACCAAAAAAAGGAAAACGGGGGTCAGCATCTAACGCCAAGCCTGGCAAGGTATTCACTTCAGAACCAGCCCCGTAGCAAATAACGGTAAATTTATCGTCCACCGCCTGATTTCCTGACTGCTGAACCGCCCGAGAAACATATTGATTAATAAAAGAAGATTTTCCTGCTGAAAAAGTCCCTAAAACAGAAATTAATGGCCACCAAGAAATATCTGAAGCATAAGTTTGATCCTTTGGTAGCAGTCCCGTTTTATAAGCAACTTCGTCAAGCTCTTTATAGATTTTAATAATATCTAACAACACAGGATTTTCTTCAGCTAAGTGCTGCTCAAGCT
>CAZQYD010000270.1:0-1842 GCA_964597465.1 uncultured Piscirickettsiaceae bacterium
TTCTTATCCAATGGCAACTTACCGCGGTGTTTTTGGTAGCGGTTTTTCTTAGTAGTTTTTTTACGGCATCTAAGCCTTGTTTGGTTATTGGGGTTTGCCATGTGTTTGTTCCTATTCTATTTGCAAATGCGTCCAGGACTCTACGTGTTCTATTGAGAGCTTTCTTTTCGCATTGCGATACAAATGTCACCATCCTAACTGGTTACCTGCACTGTTACCTAATCTGCTCATTTCTTTTACGGTATCAAACATAAAATCTAGTGCTTTGTGTTTGGTAAAATTTAGTAGGCATTGTTGTCTAAATTCTTGTTCGGTTGCTTTTTCTTTTGCGCAAATAAATGCCCAGGGAAGTATTAAGGTATCTTTGATTAAATCGGCCACATCAAACACCAATGCTCCTCTTCTTGTTTTACCGTGCATCACTGCGAAACCATGTGGGATTCCAAGTACCCATAGGGTGGTGGCAGCTAGTCCGTAGGCTAAATAGTTGCCGTGGTTTAAAAATTCATTGGCTGTGTCTGTTGCATCGTGTTCTCTAGTAAAACCAGATAGGTTTGTTGTTTGAGCAGCTATCTTATAAAGTGTTTTGGTAAATTCGGCTTCACTTAGTAGTAGGTCTGTTACATTTGGTGAAGTTCTTATTCTATTGTTAAATTTTTCAATTGATTTTTTTAAAATTGGGCTGTCTATTGAGAATCCTTCGGCATTTAAATCTCGGTCTTTTCCCCAAATTTTGATTAAATATTCGATTCTTTTGTGTTGAAATTGTTTGGCTACTTCTAGGCGTTTTTCTTCGTCAAACCAAAATTTCATCCAGCCTTGTACATATTCGGTTGGACGGTATTCGCTTTGTGGTGAGAGCCATTCTATTTCGTTAGCAGAAATTAATGGCGTGCCACCTGTGCCACTAAAGCCAATCATCACGCCTGCTGATGCTAACATTCTTACCGCCGCTTGGGTGATTGATGTACCTGTACCAAGCAGAATTGCGGTGGTGTTGGCTATGGGTATGTTCCAATATTGTTTTTCGGTTTTTTCTTCGGTTAGGTATAAAACGCGCCCGTCCTTTTGCATTACTCTACATTTATCTAGGTAGTAAATATTGGCTCGCTTAGAATGTAATATGGCTTTTAGGTCGGTTAGCTGTTCCATTATTTTCCTGCTTTAGTTTTTGTAAACATTTAGAGTTTTTTCTAATTCTTCAATTACTTTATCTTTTAATTCTTGCGGTGCAATGACTTTTACATTTGCGCCGTGTTTTAGTATTTCTGATATTAGTTCGGTGTCGTTGTTGTAGGGTATGGTTAGTTGGTAACTGCCGTTTTTTAAAAGTTTACCGGTTTGTAGTGGGTGCCATTGCTCGTCTTTTACCCATCTTGAAATATATGGGTTAAATATTAATGTGGCTAGTTTGTTATCTTTTCCTGCGTAGATTCCATAGCTGGTTTGGTAGTGTGTTTGTTGTTGTTTTTTGAAGATTTGTTTGGCTGTTTTGTCTATTATTTTTATTTGTTGAATGGATTCTAACGAGAAGGTTCTGAGTTCTTTTTTGTGGTGGCAATAGGCATCTAGTAGCCAGTTGTCTTTGTATTTTATTAGGGTTATTGCTGAAATTTTTCTGCTGGTGGTTTGGTCGGTAAATCTGTTCCAAAAGCTTATTTGCAGTTGTTTATTTTCTAACAGTGCTTGTGAGATATTTTGAAAGACTTGTTCCGTTATTTTTCTTCCGGCTATTTCGATGAGTTTTATTTTTTGTACTAGATTATTTTGTTGGTGATTGTTTTTTAAGATTTCGTCGATGCGGTTTTTAAAGGGGCTGATTAGTTTTTTAAAGTTTGATTC
>CAZQYD010000271.1:0-1839 GCA_964597465.1 uncultured Piscirickettsiaceae bacterium
CACCTTTAAAGTTGTTTAATTTAATTAAATGATAACATAAATTATCACTTGATAGTATTTATACTCTAATAAATGGGGTGTGTCAAGTATTTTTTGATAATATTTATTATCGCAATAGGGCTTTTGAAAATGATTAGATTTAAACTAAAAGAAATGATTGCTGAAAAGGAGTTTCAGCAAAAAAAACGGATAACCATTAAAGAAATTGCAGAAAGCACATCTATTAATAGAATGACTTTGTCTAAAATTTTAAATCATCCTGGACATAGTACAACAACAGAAAATGTGGATCGTTTATGTGTGTATTTTGAATGTAAAGTTGAAGACCTCATGCTCCATATTCCTGCGGATAAAAATTTAGGGTGATGTTCGTAAAAAGAAGATTTGGCACAAAGTGGGCACCATTTGGGCACGGTCGTGCCAATGAGGGTTTTATTTTAGTTAGATATTTTTGTTTGTAGGAAGAATATTCATCATATATTCTTAAATTTCAGACATAAAAAAACCCGCAAAGTTTAGTCTTAAACAATGCAGGTTCTTTAGTTGTATGGGGCGAACGACGGGGCTTGAACCCGCGACAACCGGAATCACAATCCGGGGCTCTACCAACTGAGCTACGCCCGCCATAGTAGATAAAACAAGTTAGGTTTTTTTACCAAATAAATGGTGCGCCCATCAGGATTCGAACCTGAAACCCTCGCCTTAGAAGGGCGATGCACTATCCAGTTGTGCTATGGGCGCGTTTTCGGTCGAACGTTAAAATTTACTTGATGAATCTTAGTTGATAATCAAATAAATAGAAATTGGTCGGAGTAGAGGGATTTGAACCCCCGACCACTTGTACCCAAAACAAGTGCGCTACCAGGCTGCGCTATACTCCGATAAGATGCGGCGTATTGTATAGAGAGGTTGGCTTGCTGTCAATAAGGAATTACGTTATTTTTTAAAAACTTTTAGGTTTAAATGGGTTATTATTTGCACATTAGTTAACTATGATTAGGGATGTTATGACGGCTAAAATATTGGATGGTAAGGCAATTGCGTTGGAGTTGAGAGAAGAAATTCGGTTAGAGGTTGATAAGCAAGTATCCGCAGGTAATAAGCCGCCTGGATTAGCGGTTATTTTGGTGGGTGAAGATCCTGCTTCGCAAGTGTACGTTCGTAATAAAAAAATTGCTTGTGAAAAGGCGGGGTTTAATGATGTGTCGATGGTGTTGCCTGAAACGACTTCGCAAGCGGAATTGTTGGCTAAAATTGATGCTTTAAATGCGGATGATGATGTGCATGGCATTATTGTGCAGTTGCCTGTCCCTAAACACATTAACTCAGAAAAGTTAATTGAACGAATTGCTCCGCATAAAGATGTAGATGGTTTTCACCCTTATAATATGGGAAGTTTAGCGGCAGGGCATCCAAAGTTAGCACCTTGTACGCCACATGGTGTGATGACAATGCTTGGTAAAACGGGTATTACTATTCGTGGATTGAATGCGGTTGTGGTTGGAGCGTCTAATATAGTGGGGGTGCCAGCGGCGTTGGAATTGTTGAATGCACGTGCAACGGTTACTATTTGCCATAGTGCAACGAAGGATTTAGCTCAAAAAGTTTCTGAGGCGGATATTTTGGTTGTGGGAGTGGGTATTCCTGAAATGGTAAAGGGCGATTGGATTAAAGAGGGGGCGATTGTGATTGATGTTGGTATTAATCGTTTGGACAGCGGCAAGCTTGTTGGGGATGTTGAGTTTGATTCAGCTAAAGAAAAAGCCAGTTGGATAACGCCAGTGCCAGGCGGTGTTGGACCGATGACAATAGCGACGTTGTTGCAAAATACTTTACAAG
>CAZQYD010000272.1:0-1790 GCA_964597465.1 uncultured Piscirickettsiaceae bacterium
CACCTAACTTATGTTTAGGCCCTTTAAAAAAGTGATTCATGCCGACTTCATACATAGTACAGCTAGAGGCATAAGAGGCGATATGTCCACCAACGCTGGTGGTTTTATTGGCTCTAGAAACAATTGCCATCGCATTCCAACGCAATAACGCACGTATTCTTTTTTCTATTCCTAAGTCACCAGGGTAATTTTCTTGGTCTTTTAGATTAATAGTATTTAAATAAGGAGTATTTGCTGAAAAAGGAATTTCGACACCATTCACTCGGGCTTTTTCAATTAAAGTCGCAATTAAATGTTGGGCTTTTTCACTGCCTTCAAAAGCAACAACGGCTTCTAAAGCATCAATCCATTCTTGGGTTTCTTGTGGATCTTGATCGACAAACTTATCGCTCATGTTTTTTCCTCATCTTTAAGCTACTGAATAACTGACCGTACGTCACGTTAATCTATTTATTAATTTTTAAAATGATAACATTTTTTAGTTATCTTTAGAACTGTCAAGATAGCCAAAATTTTTTCAAATGTGGTTCTAATTCTGTTAGAGCAAGTTGATAAACCTCTTGTTTGAAGTCAACCACATCTTGCACAGGCTGCCAATATTCAACCCATTTCCAACTATCAAACTCAGGTTTATGATGTTGATCCAAAGCGATAGATGCTTCATCAGACACTAGCCCAAGCAAGAACCAAACTTGCTTTTGTCCAATACAAACAGGAACATTATCTTGACGGACATACTGTTTCGGCAAATCATACTTTAACCAACTCTGCGTTCGTCCAAGCACCCGAATATCCGTAGGGTTTAAACCGACCTCTTCTTTAAGCTCTCTGAAAACTGCTTGCTGTGGTGTTTCATTCTCATCCACGCCACCTTGAGGGAACTGCCAAGATTCTTGATAAATTCGTTTCCCCCAAAACAGCTTGCCATCCTTATTGGCAATAATAATACCGACATTATGCCGATAACCATCTGAGTCAATCACAATACTATTCCATTAAATTTTTATGTTATGTATTATTACACATTTATGCCGTAAAATAAGCACCATAATTTTAAGATAGGACTACACCGTCATGGCATTAGCAATTTTCGATTTAGACAACACTTTAATCGCAGGCGATAGCGATTATTTATGGGGTGAATTTCTAGTTAAAAACAACTATGTTGATGGCGAAGATTTTGCTAAAACCAACGCCCAATTTTATGAAGATTATAAAAATGGCAGTCTTGATATTGTTGCCTACCAACGCTTTGCTTTAACGCCGCTCAGTAAACAAACAATGGCAACTTTAAAAAAATGGCATAAACAGTTCATAAAAACCTTTATCCAACCGATTATTTTGCCAAAAGCACAAGCTCTTGTCGATAAACACAAACAGCAGGGCGACCGCGTGATTATTATCACCGCAACCAATACCTTTGTAACTAAGCCAATTGGTGAAATCTACGGTATTACCGAACTATTGGGTACAGAAGGTGAAATTATTAATGATAGATATACTGGCGAAGTTTCGGGCATACCCACTTTTCAAAAAGGTAAAGTTACCCGCCTAAATCAATGGCTAATAGAAAATAATGAAAGTTTAGCAGGAAGTTACTTTTATTCTGACTCTCACAATGACTTGCCATTATTAGAAATTGTTGACAAGCCTGTTGTTGTTGATGGTGATGAGAAATTACTACAAATTGCCAAGGATAAAAACTGGCGGTCGATTAGCTTGCGTTAAGCGTTTCCTTAATTACACCATTACAGTTACTAAAAAAAATAATATAATCTAAACGAAAACAA
>CAZQYD010000273.1:0-1786 GCA_964597465.1 uncultured Piscirickettsiaceae bacterium
TAACCTAAATGAACCCCGTAGTCCTCCTGTAAAAAAATATTTAAACCTAGAAAAAAAATGTAACGATGATATTTCTAAATTAAGATTATTATGGGTGAAGAATAATAAAATAAATAGGTTTTTAGCATGGAAAGAAAAGAATTTAAAAAATTATAAAAATTGGACGGAGCAACAACAAAATGATTACAAAAAATGTATTGAACTTGTTCAGATAGATAAAAAAAGATTAGACAAGGTTGCAGAGCAAACAATGAATATTTTTGCTCAAAAAACCGATAAAGATTTAGAGTAAGTAGTCGTTAAACTATTTAGTATCAAGTTATTTACTAACGGATAAAATACAATTTAAAGGAAGTTTTTGTAAATGAGTTTTTTAATTCCCAAACCACAGTCTATTGATTTAGCAGAATTTGAAAAACCAGCTGAACAATTGGCAACCAAATATGGTTTACCGCAAGAAGTAAAGTTTTGTAAACGCTGCACTATCTCAAACCAACGCCCAAATTCAGCGGTGGAATATAAACATACTAAAGATAGCAAAAAAGCCACTATTAATTTTGATGAAGAAGGCGTGTGCGATGCTTGCCGTGTTGCTGAGAAAAAAGAACATGAATTTGACTGGGGAATGCGTGAAGAAGAATTAAAAGCTCTTTGCGATAAACACCGCTCAAAAGATGGTTCATATGATTGCCTATTACCAGGTTCGGGTGGCAAAGACAGTTTTTTTGCTTCGCACATTTTAAAAGAAAAGTACGGCATGACACCCTTTACCGTTACTTGGGCACCGCACATGTACACGGAATGGGGCTGGCGTAATTTTCAACGTTGGATTCATGCTGGGTTTGACAACCAATTAATGACCCCCAATGGTCGAGTACACCGTTTACTAACTCGTTTATCGGTCGAAAAGCTCTTTCATCCATTTCAAGCGTTTATGATAGGACAAAAAGCACTCGCCCCTAAAATGGCAGAAATGATGAATATTCCACTAGTCTTTTTTGGCGAAAATGAAGCCGAATACGGTAATCCCATTGAAGATAGTAATAAGGCACAACGAGATTGGCAATATTTTACGATGACCGATGAGTCTGAAATAAATATCGGCGGGGTCTCTATTAAATCATTAAAAGAAGATTACGGCTTAACCAAAGCAGACTTAGAACCCTACATGCCTGCCGATCCCGAAAAACTAAAAGCCACAGGGGTTGAAGTACACTATTTAGGCTACTATCTAAAATGGCACCCACAGAGTTGCTACTACTACTGTTGTGAACACGGGGGCTTTGAAGCGTCACCCGAAAGACAACCGGGAACCTATTCTAAATATAATTCAATTGACGATAAAATAGATGACTTTCACTACTATACAACGGGTACAAAATTTGGGATAGGTAGAGCAACCTACGATGCGGCACAAGAAATACGCTCAGGTGACATAGAAAGAGAAGAGGGTGTTGCCCTCGTTAAACGTTTTGATATGGAGTTTCCCGAACGCTTTGCCGAAGAAATTTTTGAATACCTCAGCATTCCCGAAAAAGAATTTCCAATCGCCTCAAAAATGTTTGAACAACCAACGATGGATAGAGAATATTTTGATACGCTAACAGATCAATTCCGCTCTCCACACCTATGGAAAAAAGAAGGCAAAGAGTGGAAACAACGCCATACGGTTTGGGAAGAATAAAAATATTGTGCAGTTTATATTGTATCTGTACAATAACTTGTACTTTAAAGGAGGCACTTAACAACCGCCAATTATTTTTTACTGGCTAAAATGCACGACAAC
>CAZQYD010000274.1:0-1756 GCA_964597465.1 uncultured Piscirickettsiaceae bacterium
GCAGAAGCAGCACAAGTTGCATACGCCGAATCAACCTTAAATAATATTGTAACTACCCACCCACCTAATAAAAACAAGAAAACACTTGACAGGTTTTTGAGTGACAAAATAATTTTTTCTTGAGTCCAGCTAAAATTCATTCATAGAGCATGCTGACAGCATGGTTGCTCAGCTTAATCAAATCATCTGGCAGTTTGTTGTGGAAGCGTTGGTTTTTGTTCAGCTCAGGCGCCATATGGAAGCCGAAAAAACCAATGATATGATAGGTTTATTCCAAATTCATTGTATCCCTGTTAATGGCGAACCTAGATAAACTCACAGTCAGAAATGAAGTCAGCCGTTTAAAGGACGATTTCGAACAGCTGTGTGCTGATGGGAAAGTCACCGGCGAAAGCAAGGTACTGATGAATAGCATGTTCATGATTATCGAGCTGATACTGTCCATATTTTTGGAAAGAAGTACCAAAAAAGATAATCAGAATTCTAGCAAGCCCTCCTCTCAAACTGAAAAAGATGAATCGGCACTTGGCCATCAAGGAAGTAACGGCAAGGGTAAAAATGAAAATAGCGGCCGCTCTAAAAATGCCCGCACGAAAGAGAAGATTACGATATCTGCTGTCAATTCATGTACTGTCTGCGGTGAAGACCTCACTGATTCACCGTGCAGCCATGTTGAAAGACGGACTAAAATAGACATTGTTTTTGAAAAAGTCGTTGAGCATGTTGATGCAGAGATTAAACAGTGCCCCGTCTGTGATTCAACCGTCAAAGGAACCTTTCCCGCAGACATGCATGGACCGCTGCAATATGGCGATGGCTTAAAGGCATTTGTCATTAACCTGTTAGTTTGCCAGATGGTTGCCGTTAACCGTGTACAGAAGCTGGTTAATTCAATGATAGGCGTCGTTATTTCTGAAACCAGTTTGTTGAAGTTTGTACTTCGTCTGTATCAGGCGCTTGAAGCGTGGGAATATCAAGCCACAGAACACATATTGAAAACGCATGTGATCAATGTGGATGAAACCTCTCTCAGGGTTGATAAGAAAAACCACTGGATACATGTTTATTCATCAGGGGATATTACCCTGAAATTTTTACACCGAAAGCGGGGTAAAGAAGCGATTGAATCCGTTGGCATTATCCCTCGATATGGCGGTGTGATTATCCATGACTGCTGGTCATCCTATTTTTCATATAAGCACTGCGGTCATGGCCTATGCTGCTCGCATTTGCTGCGTGAGCTGACCTTTATTGTCGAGTCCAATGAATATAAATGGGCTGGCAACATGAAGCGTCTATTGCAGGAAACCTGTAAAAAAGTCTCTGAACGCAGCAATAAAAAACTGAATGCACAAGAGATTGCCAATCTGCAAAAGCGATACCGCAATATTTTGACCCGAGGAGAGAAAGAGCTGCCGCCTATACCGCCAAAACCCAGTGGAAAGCGCGGTAAACTGGCAAAATCCGATGCGCACAACTTATGGGAACGCTTAAAGCTGCATGAGGCCTCTGTACTGCTCTTTGCAAAAGACTCCCATGTGCCCTTTACTAACAATAGAGCTGAACAGGATTTGAGAATGGCAAAAGTAAAACAAAAAGTATCGGGCTGTTTCCGTTCTGAGCTTTATGCCCATGCCTATTGCCGTATATCAAGCTACCTGCAGACAATGGCCAGTAAAGGTATCAACCCTCTGATTGCTATTCAGATGGCTCTGGCTGGTGAGGATCTTTAGAGGGAGGGTGTGGGTAGTTACCT
>CAZQYD010000275.1:0-1754 GCA_964597465.1 uncultured Piscirickettsiaceae bacterium
TAACATAATCAAAGGGTTATTGCTTAACTTACTGGCATTGGGGTCAGTACCCTTTTAGATATTTTCAGCCTTTTTAGGGCGACCTCGATGGGAGTGACCTACCTTTAATCCTAATAATTTTTCAACCTGTTCTTTAAACTTTTCATTTCCCAAAGGGGTTCCTGTTTGCACGGAATCTCTAATATCATTGATTAAACTTGAATCAATTAGTTCTTTAAAACTTTCTTGGTAATGTTTTGCTCGTTGCTTTGAATTTCTTCCTAACCCATAATAATTTTCATGCGGAGTAATTAAATCATTTTGCTCTTCAAGTGCATTACAGCGGTAACTTGACCAATGCCATGCCTCTGCATGATTAACCATTCCTACCCTAATAGGGTTCAACTCAATATAGCGATAACAAGACAGTAGGTATTTGTCACTATTAACCAAACTAGCCTTAAAGCGTCCTTCCCAAAGTGTGCCTGATTTATCGTACTTGCGATTAAAGTAGGGAACATATCGTCGCCCAATATACTGCATAAACTTCGATATATTTTCAGGTACTTCACTGCTCATTAACCAGTGTACATGGTTATCCATTAGAACATAGGCATGTATGTTTACTTTATGTTGCTCGCTCGCTTCTTTTGCAAACTCTAGATAATTTTTTCTATCACTATCTTCTGCAAAAATAACATTACGGCTATTCCCTCGAACAATTGCATGGACGGGTACATTAGGTAAAAAGAATCGTGGTTTACGTGGCATTTGATAAGTTCTCTTAATATTTTATATATGTTTACTATAACATGTTTTAAAAAAGGGTACTGACCCCTTTCTACTTTCTATGGGGTTATTTGTGGCGAATCACAAAATTACCAGGCGTGGCATCCTGATTTTTATAACTCTGTAGTGTTATAAATGGTATAGTAATATATAGCAAGCAGGAAGTAGGAATGAAAGTTAGATGGCAACCTAGGGCGGCAAAACAGTTGATTAAGCTAAAAGATAAGTTAGAATTTACCCCTCCATTTTTTATACTCTTAAATAAAATACAATTTACACCGTTGCTTTGCTAAAATAATTGCAGTCAATATACTTTTCCTACCTATGGAGGAAGAAATGAGTACAGTAAGTGAAATTCAAACAAAAATAGAAGCTCTTCCACATAACGAATATATAAAACTTGTAGGTTGGTTTGCAGAAAGAGATTGGAGTGTTTGGGATAAAGAAATAGAAAAGGACTCTTTAAGTGGAGGCCTTGATTTTCTTATCGATGAAGCATTAAATGAAAAAACAGCACTAAAACTCAAGGGATTATAGTGCATAAAGCTACTTCTAGGTTTTGGTCATGCTTTAACAAACTACCAAAAAGCTCTCAAAAACTAGCCGAGAAAAACTTTTTACTATTAAAGAAAAATTTGACACATCCATCCCTGCATTTTAAAAAAGTGGGTAATTTATGGTCTGCAAGAGTAGGAAAAAATTATCGGGCACTCGCAATGGAAGATACTGATGGTTATGTATGGCTTTGGATAGGAAATCATGATGAATATGAGAGACTTTTAAAAAAATAAGCATACAATAGACTTGGCTAATTTTTAGCAGTTTACCTGCCAAGTCCTAACATGGGCATGCACCTGATTGCCAAAAGCGTCGCTCTTTTTGCTTACGCAAAATAAACTCCCCTTTGGTCTGCACGCTGAGCTGGATCGTTAGGATTCAAAAAACCAATAATTTTGAAATCCATAAGTACAATGTATGTATGGATA
>CAZQYD010000276.1:0-1753 GCA_964597465.1 uncultured Piscirickettsiaceae bacterium
GGGCTAGAAGTCCACGCAGAATTTCAATCAGTTGTTAAGTGTCTCCTTAAGCTTATTATTAACCATTTATCTAGGACGGTTGATAGTAAATCAATTTTGTATATAAACCTTGATGACCCATATTTTGGCGATCTTTGTAGTGATAGTAAAAAGCTTTATAGTTTATTAGAGTTAAGTGAAAAACTGACGGGGATAAAAGTAGCCTATTTGTTTTTAGATGAGGTGCAAAATGTATATAACTGGGAAAAGTTTGTAAAAGCTATTTATGACAATCAGTTAGTAAAAAAAATATTTATTACGGGGGCTAATTCATCTTTGCTTGATGGTGAGTATGCGAAGCTTTTAAGTGGTAGATATCTTCAAGATACTATTTATCCATTGTCTTTTAAAGAGATACTTTCAATAAATAAAATAAAAGATAGGTTAACTCTTTTTGAGAATAAAGCTAAGTTACTCAATATAGTAGATGAGATGATGGATTTTGGTTCATTTGTAGAGGTGTTGGATGAGCCAAAATACAAGAGAGAAATAGTATTAAGCTATTATGATACGATAATATTTAAAGATTGTATCGCTAACCATCATTTACGAGACAGTAAAACCTTTAAAGAGCTTACAAACTTTATAGTGTCCAACTGTACAAATTTATATTCTTATAACTCGATATCAAAAGCGATTGGTTTAAATGATAATACTGTAAAAGAGTATATTAAAATACTAATCGATAGTTATATGTGTAATGAAATAAAACAATATTCATATTCACTAAAAGAGCAAATAAAAACCAAGAAGAAAATATACATAAATGACAATAGTTTTTTAAGTCAAACATCTTTTAGATTTTCAAAAGATTTTGGAAAAAGGTTTGAAAACCTTGTTTATACTGAGCTTTTAAAACAAGAGTTTAATATTTTTTATTATAATAAAGATTTTGAATGTGATTTTATATGTGTAAAAGATGACAAAATTATTGCCATACAGGTATGTTATGGGCTAACTTCTCAAAATATTGCAAGAGAAGTGGGTGGTTTAAAAAAATTAAAAATCAGAGCCGATGAAAAGGTGTTGATAACTTATAATCAAGACCGTTATAGCATAAAGACAGACTTAGATGATGATATAACGATAGTGCCATTTTGGGATTTTTTTAGCTGATTATAGCGGCAATATCCCTCGTTACCACGCAGTGGCACTACAAGATAGAATCGAATTTATTAATAAGGAATTTTACACTTTGAATGTCAAAATTATTTACTGATTCGATTAGTTTATGGGAATATTCTGCTAAGGCTTGATTAGAATGTTCGCTGGATAAATTTTCAAGTTCTAAAGCAAACCGTTTTATTTCATCAAGTTGATTAGACTGTTGAACTTGTTTAAATAAAGCGATTTTATCTTCGATTAACGCTCTATCAAAGCCCAACGATTTTGTTTGTAAGGTGCTGTCTTCGGTTGTTTTTTGTAAAGATGTTTGTTTTTTCGCACTAAATGGCAAAAACTTCATTATTGCCGTTAATAACTCCTGACTTGTGATGGGTTTTCTTAAGCTATCATCAAATCCAAACTTGGTTATTTTATCTATATCTTCTGAACTTACTGATGCGGTTACTGCGACAATAGGAATGCTAGAATTTTGTTTTTTAATTAGTGCCGTTGCTTGATAACCGTCCATAACAGGCATTCTAATATCCATTAACACTAAATCGACGGCATTTCGTTTACAAAAATCGACAGCAACTTGACCATTTTCAGC
>CAZQYD010000277.1:0-1742 GCA_964597465.1 uncultured Piscirickettsiaceae bacterium
CGATTTTCACCTTCAACCCAAAAACGGTGATTTTGTAGATTAGGTAAGAAACGACGACGAGTTCTTCGATGAGAGTGGGAAACATTGTTACCAGCTACAGGTTTTTTCCCTGTTACTTGACATACTTTAGCCATTTCTTTATACCTCTCAAAATTAAATAAAATTTCTGATCAACGAAATAACTCTCGCCGTCAAAATTAAGAACGGGGATTATCCATAAAATTAACAGTTAATGCAAGCTATTTGGAGAGTTTATGTAAAGTTTTTGTAACTTTAAAAATCAAAGCATAAATAATAAAGCTAGTTACCACTAATAAAATGGCAATATAAGCAAACAAATCAGGAGCTTTCATCATTGTACTCATTAACGAGTCTTGATAATAAAAAAACCATTGATGGTCATTGGGAAACACCCAAACGTGGAACTGATAGAACACTTTTTGTGCCCCAAAAATAAATAACGGCAAGCTTAGTAGCCCTGAGCCGATTAAAATTGACAAGAAAACTTGCTTGTTTGTGTAGTGAAAAGGGTTTTTGAATTGATATAAAAAAATCATTAACCAAAGTACAAAAGAGAAGACTAAAAAAACATTGAGTTTATCTAAGAGGTTGGCGACATCTTGTAAATGTATCACCTCAGCTTCATGTAGCAGTAAGTGCGTTTTACCATTTGCCGTATAGGAAATTTCGGCAAGTCCATTACCATGATTTTGAATCGCCTTCACAATACCATGAAAAGCATCTAAATGTTGTTGTTCACCAGCAAATTCAAAATCTTGCTTGTTCTTATTTTTAGGCGCATACTCAAGAATAAACTCCTTGATGCCGCCATGCTCATACCAAATAGCATAACCAAAATCGACCTTAGCCAAAGAATGCCAAGCAAAACCCAGTGAAAGCAATAAACTAAGCCAAATCCAGCTAAAAAGTACCCAGGGGGGTGTTGAGTTTTGGTTTGAAAAAATACGTTTAGTCATACAAAACAAAGCCCTTTTTGTGAAAATGATGTCCAGCGTCCATGGTCACCTATAATAATATGGTCTAAACAGTCCACATCAATTAATTTTAACGCATCAATAAGCATCTTTGTTAGCAATATATCTGCTTGGCTTGGTGTAGGCTCACCTGAAGGGTGGTTATGTGCCAAAATAACCGCTGCGGCATCATTATCTAACGTCGTTTTAATAATTTCTCTTGGGTGTACGCTAGTTTGATTAATTGTGCCAGTAAACAAAGGTTGAAATTTAATTAGTTGATGCTGTTGGTCGAGCAATAACACCCCAAAAGTTTCTCGTTGTTGATGCCCTATTTGAGAGACTAGATACTTCGCAACATCTTCAGGGTTTTTCATCGCATTACCCTTACGAAGTCCTGACTCAAAATGACGTTTGGAAATCTCAAGCACCGCTTTTAGCTGAACATACTTCGCCTGTCCCAACCCTTTCGCTTGACAAAACTCCTGTTCATTAGAGTTTAATAAATGATGCAAACTACCAAAATAATCCAATAAATCTTGTGCCAACTCAACCGCACTCTTTCCCTTAACACCAACCCTTAAAAATATCGCTAACAGTTCAGCATCAGACAAACTTTTTTCGCCAAATTTAAGCAGTTTTTCACGGGGGCGGTCATTTTCGTGCCAATCAGTAATAGCCATAGTTTTTTTAAACTTTGTTAAAATATGTCACAATAATAACAAAGGTTTGGCTTATGTTTAAAATAAATATGCAAGTTCGTGATTA
>CAZQYD010000278.1:0-1742 GCA_964597465.1 uncultured Piscirickettsiaceae bacterium
ATCGAGTTAAGGCAGAAGTTTTAGGAGTAGAAGTTTCAGAACTGTTTGCTACTCTGCAAGAAAACTTAGGTTCTTATTATGTTAATGACTTTAACCTACACGGCAAAACCTATAAAGTAATGGTGCAGTCTGAAAGTGCTAGCCGTGATAATTTAGACGATTTACACACCATTAAAATAAAAAATAAAGACGGTAGAATGGTGCCTTTAAGTTCATTGGTCGATATTGAGCCTATTTCAGGTCCTTTAGCGATACCTAGGTATAACATGTACCGAACCGCTTCGGTATCCGTTTCTCCTGCAGCAGGAGTGAGTACGGGAGAAGCGATTAAAGTGTTCGATGACATCGCTAAAGAAAGCCTGCCAGAGGGTTATGAAGTAGAGTGGACAGGCACAACACAGCAAGAATTATCTGCTGGTAACCTGGTTGTTTTCATTTTTGCTTTAGCATTTATTTTTGCTTATTTGTTTTTGGTGGCTCAGTACGAAAGTTGGAGTATTCCCGTTTCAGTAATGGCATCGACTATTATTGCTTTAATGGGGGCAATACTTCCTCTATACTTAATTCCAGCATTAAATAACAACCTCTATACTCAAATAGGGATGGTTTTGTTGATAGGGCTTGCCAGTAAAAATGCTATTTTAATGGTTGAGTTTGCTAAAGGGCGTAGAGAAGCGGGCAGAAGTATTGCCGATGCCGCAACAGATGCAGCTAGCTTACGTTTTAGAGCTTTAATAATGACCGCATTATCTTTTGTACTAGGTGCTTTGCCTTTACTATTTGCCAGTGGGGCAGGTGCGGCAAGTCGTTTCTTTATTGGGGTAACGGTAATTGGTGGGATGAGTTTTGCTATTTTAATAGGGATATTTTTTATCCCTGTGTTATACGTGTTCTTTCAAAACTTACGTGAGTCAATCAAGGCTAAATTATTTGGTAAACAAGCTTAAAAACCTTGGTTTAAGACCCTCCCCTGGCAATTTTTGGCGGTTGTTAAGTGCTTCCTTTAGCTTCGGCTAGGTCTTTATGAACCTGTTGCATATCTAAGTCAACTAGTTGTTTAATCGCTTCTTCAAAGTTATTCGCTGGTAAAGCACCAGGGTTTGAAAATATGATAATTTCATCACGCATAAATACCAAAGTAGGAATAGAGCGAACTTGAAATGAGTTGGCTAGTTCTTGTTGCTCTTCAACATTAATTTTAGCAAAGACAATATCAGGAAATTTTTCAGATGCCGCTTCAAAAGTAGGTGCAAATTGTTTACAAGGCCCACACCATTCTGCCCAGAAATCTAATATAACCATATCGTTACTGGTGATAGTTGGTTCAAATGTTTCGGTTGTTAAGTTAATTACTGACATCGTTTTTCCTGTTAAATTTTATTAAAGTTTTGGGTTGCCACCTTGGGTGAGTAAAGCAGGGTTTAAATATTTTTTTAATGTATCTTCATCTAAATCGGTCATTTCTAGAGCAACCTCTAAAACAGGTCTACCATCTTTATAAGCCGCTTTAGCAATAGAAGCCCCTGTTTCATAACCAACTACTCGGTTAAGAGCGGTCACTAAAATAGGGTTGGATTCTAGAGTTTCTTGTAGTTTTTCTGTGTTGACACTAAAGGTGGCGATGGCTTGTTCTGCTAATTGAGTCGCCGCGTTGCCAGCAATTTCTAAACTTTGTAATAGGTTAGCGGCAACCATTGGCAACATTACATTTAACTGGAAATTACCCGATTGAGCACCAATGG
>CAZQYD010000279.1:0-1739 GCA_964597465.1 uncultured Piscirickettsiaceae bacterium
CGTTGAGGAAGATGCGTATTGTAAGGAGTTTTGGTTTCTTTGCAAGGGTTATTTTAAACTTTATTGCTTTGCTTTACTTAACCCTTTGATATAACAACAAACCTTAATTATTTTTTTTCTTGCTCTGCAAGATACGTTTCATAATCACCGTCGTACAGATTGAAACTATCATGATCCATCGCGAGTACTTTAGTTGCTAATGATGAAACGAACTCTCTATCATGCGATACAAAAATTAGCGTTCCTTCAAAATTTTCTAACGCAAGATTGAGTGATTCAATCGATTCCATATCTAAATGGTTGGTCGGCTCATCCATGATAAGGATATTTGGCTTTTGCAACATTAGTTTTCCGAATAGCATTCTTCCCTGCTCTCCACCTGAAAGCACCTTGACCGATTTATCAATATCTTTTTGTGAGAATAACAAGCGACCTAGCACGCCTCGCACGGCTTGCTCGTCTTCATTAGAGGCTTTCCATTGACTCATCCAATCCAGCAAACTTAAATCTTCTTCAAAATCGTGTGAATGATCTTGTGCGTAGTAGCCTATTTTAGAATTATCAGACCATTTAACTTCACCCGAGTTGATGTCCGTGTCGCCAACGAGAGTTTTTAGGAAAGTTGTTTTACCTGCTCCGTTTGCACCGATAACGGCTAACTTTTCGCCGACTTCTAACATCATGTTCATTTTAGTAAAAATTACGTTATCATTATAAGACTTGGTTACATTTTCCATTTCTAATGCTAGACGGAATAACTTTTTAGTCTGCTCAAAACGAATAAATGGGTTAACACGACTTGAGGATTTTACCTCTTCGAGTTCAATTTTATCAATCAACTTTGCACGAGAACTTGCCTGTTTGGCTTTGGAAGCATTTGCTGAGAATCGACTTACAAAACTTTTCAACTCATTAATCTGCCCTTGCTTCTTGGCATTGTCTTTTAATAACTGCTCTCTTGATTGCGTCGCCGCAAACATATATTGATCGTAGTTGCCTGGAAACAGCCTTAATTCGCCATAATCCAAATCTGCCATATGCGTACAAACTGAGTTCAAGAAATGTCTATCATGCGAAATAATAATCATAGTAGATTTACGCTCATTCAGAATACCTTCTAACCAACGAATGGTATTAATATCCAAGTTGTTTGTTGGCTCATCTAACAATAAAATATCTGGGTCAGAAAATAATGCCTGCGCAAGTAATACGCGTAATTTCCAACCCGGTGCGACGTCAGACATAGGTCCGAAATGTTGTTCGACTGGAATCTCTAGCCCTAACAATAACTCACCCGCTCTTGATTCTGCGGTATAGCCATCCATTTCACCAAACTCAGCTTCCAGATCACCCACTTTAATTCCGTCTTCTTCCGACATTTCGGGTAAGCCGTAAATTCTATCTCGCTCCTGCTTAACCTTCCATAATGCTGGATTACCCATAATAACCGTGTCAACGACACTAAACTCTTCATAGGCAAACTGGTTTTGTCCTAATTTACCCACCACATCATCGGGATCGGTCATGACATTACCTGCGGAAGGTACTAGGTCGCCACCAAGAATCTTCATAAAGGTTGATTTACCACAACCATTTGCCCCAATCAGACCAAAACGATTGCCGTTTCCGAATTTGACAGAGATATTTTCAAAAAGAGGTTTTTCACCAAATTGCATGGTGATATTAGAGGTAGAAATCAATGGTTTATCCTTAGAATTAGCTTTTTTACAGACACTTAA
>CAZQYD010000280.1:0-1738 GCA_964597465.1 uncultured Piscirickettsiaceae bacterium
GCTGAAAACTTGGCGTTGCCAGAATTTTAATCAGTTGTTAAACGTCTCCTTAAAAGAACGTAATTTATCTATATTATTTTTTAAGGAGCTTTCAAACTCCCTGTGATTTTTACGTATTCTTTCCCTTCACTGTTTGTAACGGCAGGAGTTTATAAAGCTTTAACTAAAAATTTAAAAAGTTAATAAAAAAATAGTTTTTATTTTGGCATGGTTACTGTTAATCTACTCAAATGGTTATAAATACTAGGTTTCGCGGTAATTAAAAATGTCTAAAATAAATTTAAATAATATTCACACAAACTCCTTTGGAGATAAGTTTTTTCCTTATATCAACAAGCAAGCGTTTGATAATGTTGGGGCGACGGCAACTTTTAATAAAGTTTTTAATAAAGAGTTAACGTTAGAAAAAACGTTATTCATTATTGCAGGATCAGACTCTGGACTACTGATTCCATACTTACAAAAATACCATGCCGATAAAGGCAGACGCTATATTATTTTAGAAAGACCTGAAATGATTGAATATATTGAAGACCATATTCCATTAGAAGAAAGCCTTATTGAAGTTTTATCACTAGACATAGAATTCAATGATTTCTCTGAAAAATACGCCGATTATATTGCTCACAGCCGCTTCAAGTTATTACGTTCGCTAGCGGTTATCGACTCTCACTCACAAGAATACCGTGATTTTTGGGAGATTGCTCTTGATAAATTTAACATTTTCACCGCAACGGAAAGCGGCTACGCCATTAACAATATTTTTATTGATAGCCAGCTAAAAAACTTGTCGCTTAACCAAATACCTGTACAAAAAATTGAACGAACCCTTACGGGACTGACAGCGATAATCATGGGTGGTGGCCCTTCGTTGGATGAAAATATTGATTGGATAAGAGAAAACCAACATAAACTCATTATTTTTGCAGCGGCAAGAATTTCTGAACGTCTAAAAAAAGAAAGCATTGAACCTGATTTTTTTGTCACGGTTGACCCACATGCTGTCAGCTACGATAACAGTAAGTCAATGCTCATGTATGGTGACAATGCCGTTCTAATTCACTCTAACAATGCTAATTCAAAACTTTTATCTGAATGGACTGGACACCGAGCTTATCTAGGTCTGAGATATCCATGGGTGGATTCCATTCATAATCAACCGAATAATTTAAACATTGTCGGCCCTACTGTCACGAACACGATGGCATCGGTTGCTGGTTTTCTTGGGGCTGAGCAAATTATTTTTTCTGGTGTTGATTTTTGCTACGGTAAAGATGGACAAAGTTATGAGTCCAATAGCGTTGAATCAAAGCTAGGAAAGTACCTTGATACCTCGACTAATCGAGTAAACACCTATTCAGGAAGGACTGCGGAAACCACCCCAAGTTTTGCAAATGCTAGAAAAGGCATGGAAGATCTTGTTGCTTATGCAATTAAATTCTTTAACAATACATTTTACACACTCAGCGAAGAAGCCGCTTTTATTGAGGGCGTTGAATACACCCCCGCTAACGCTATTAAACTGCCTGAAAAAACAAAATATGAGGCTATTGATAACATCAAATTACTATTAGAATTTGATAAAAAATCATATATCAATCATTTAGCTAAAACTAAATCTTATTCGCAAGAAATGATTATGCTTTGCAAAGAGGTTGCTAAAATTTCTAGAGTAGGAAAAAAAGTTGCTAAACAACTATTTATTGATTTAGATAAAACCGATCAGCTTACTCACCAA
>CAZQYD010000281.1:0-1734 GCA_964597465.1 uncultured Piscirickettsiaceae bacterium
TGATGGGCTAGAAGTCCACGCAGAATTTCAATCAGTTGTTAAGTGTCTCCTTAACTATGGTTAAAATTGGAAAGTCAGAACTTTTATCAACACTTTATGCGACAATACATAAACAAAATCAACAGCAAAGCGACAACCAGTGAAGCTACCCGATACAAAAGATCCAAATCAGCTAAATGCCTATAAGAAAGGGTATCGTTTAGCACTCGATCAAAAAGATTTAAGCTTCATGCCAGGCACAATTCGCCGCCATCCCGAGTTAGCTAATTATTTCCATGATGGCTATCAACAAGCTCAAATAGCCCAACAAACCGTTGCTGCAATTGCCGAACAACCAAAGTGGCGAAAACGCTTTGTCTGGATTCTAATCATGCTACTAGGTGGTTTAGCGACGGGGGCTTCAATCATTAATGATTTTGAAAAAAGCCAACAAGCCCTACAAGATAAGACAAAACAAACAACGGATATCGATAATAAAACTACCGACCAAAATGTTTTATCCATTCTATCTCAACAACAACGTGATGATTTAATACTCTCAAGACAAGAGCGACGCTTGCAAGCCGTTGATATTCACTCTGCGGTCTACAACCAGCTAAAATTTTCGCAAGCTACGCTAATGAATACCGAAGCTACCCTTATAGCTTGGCAAACGACAATCCCTAAAAAAACAAAAAAACTTCAATTCCAAGCCTTCACTAATATAAAATTAGATGAGCTTAGGATACAATGGGTTTTTAAAGACCAGTTAATTAAACAGGAAACTATTTTGCCCGTTCAAGATGACAAAAACAAACTAAAAATAACATCAAATATACAGCTCGCTAGCCGTTGGGCAGGAAGATGGACTATCCAAATAATTAACGCGTCAAATAACGTTATTTACCGCAATCATTTTAACTATATTAAAAACGAAAACCCATGAAATATTTAACTCTATTACTCGTTAGCTCATTTTTATACGGTTGTTCTAGCAACCCGCCGAAAGAAACTCATGACAACATCTGCCACATCTACGAATATGACGATGACTGGGAAGATGCGGCGAAAAATTCCGCTAAAGCATGGGGCACTCCTGAATACATTTTAATGGCTTTCATTCATCAAGAATCAAGGTTCAAACACGACGCTCAACCACCCAGACCTTACGCCTTGGGCTTTATTCCTTTACCAAGACGTTCTTCCGCCTATGGCTATCCTCAAGCACAAGACCCAGCTTGGCTGGACTATCAACGAGCAATGAAAAACCGTTCTTCAAGACGTAGCGATATCGAGGATTCGCTAGATTTTATTGGCTGGTACAATTACCAATCTAACCGCCGAAACAAAATCGCCTACAATGATGCCTATAATTTATACTTGGCTTACCACGAAGGCAATGGTGGCTATAACCGAAAAACGTACTTAAAAAAACCTTGGCTACTCAAGGTTGCCAAAAAAGTAGCAAGGAAAGCTAACAAATATAAAAAACAACTGAAGAACTGTTCAAAATTCCAAAGTTACAAACAATTAAAAGATAAGGGCAACCGCAAGAAGAAGGCTGCTTGTAATGCCCCTTGGCCTTATTGCTAAAAAGAAAGAAAACACCTTTTTTCCTCTAAAAAGTGCCCAGGGGGGTAGCTATTTAGTAGATTTAAGATAATAAAAAAGCCCTAAAAAGGGCTTTTTTAATGTAAATATTTTTTAAGGAGACACTTAATAACCGCGATTAGAATTTTACTGAGAAAAAATGTG
>CAZQYD010000282.1:0-1732 GCA_964597465.1 uncultured Piscirickettsiaceae bacterium
AAGCTGTGCATATTTTTTAAACAAACCTGCATTTTGCCCTAAATTAGTAGCGTAATTTGTTACCTTCTCCAAACATTTTGTATAAACCTCATGCCACTCATCACTATTTTTAACCGCATCAAGATGACTAACCGGTCCCCAAACGCGTTCCATAGAATTATCTAACGACTCCATCGGTTCAATAAAATTTTGCCAAGTCGGGGCAACGCTATTCCCCACCAAACTATCAATCGAGAGTTGGCTTTTTTGCAACAAATAATCAATAGCAGGCTCAACATGTTTCACATGAAACAAGTCAAATTTAGGTAACGAAAATATATTCAATAACGGGTTGGTCATATCCATCTGACAAAGCTCTCAAATTTAAAAATAGAATTATTATACAATAATAGCCATGCCTTATCCGATACCAACACAACAATCTCATGCCGAAATTATCATAAAAAAAAGCCGTTTTATTAGCTATGCTAAAAGCATTAAAACTCGTGAAGAGGGAGTGATTTGGCTGGATGATATTCGGCAACAATACCCTGATGCAAGACATCATTGTTGGGCGTATTTAATTGGTAATCCGAGTTGTGCGACCAACGCAGGGATGGGCGATGACGGCGAACCGTCAGGTACAGCTGGTAAACCGATTTTGAATGTTTTACAGCATAAAGGTGTGGGCGATATTATGATTATCGTGGTACGTTATTTTGGCGGTATCAAACTAGGTGCTGGCGGGTTAACCCGTGCTTACGGTCAAGCTGCGCAAGCGGTGATGGAAGTTTTGCCGACCAAAACAGAGGTGCCGAGGACAGAATTTTCTATTCAGTGTAGTTTTGCTCTGGAGCAACAAATTCGTTACCTTTGCTCTCAAGCTGAGGCAGAGATTATTAAAGTTAAATACACAGATAATGTTGAAATTTTTATCAGCATTCCTAATGAAAGCATCAAACGTTTGGCTGCTCAATTACTTGCATTTAAATACTCACTCAAAGAGGTACTTAAGGAGACACTTAACAAGATTTAAAACTCTCTAACCAATCGAAAACCAATCATATTATTGCGAAAATTTGGTTTAGCTTTATAGCGAGCTGAAGAACGCATTTCTTTTGCTGAATTAAACCAGCTTCCACCTCTTATCACCCTATTAATACCAATTTTCACTCCTTTTGGGTCTAGCGTTGGTGTGCGTTTATAAGTTGTTTTGCTATACCAATCCCCTGTCCACTCCCATGCATTACCTTGCATATCGTACAAGCCCCATGGATTTGATTTTTTTAAGCCCACTTCGTGCAACCTATTATTTGAATTTTTTGCATACCAAGCATAAAGACTAGATTTCTCATGAAAATCCCCCCAAGGATAACGAAAATCTGTCCCTGCTCTGGCGGCATATTCCCACTCTGCTTCGGTTGGTAAGCGGTATTTATTGTTGACTTCTTTTTTGTTTAACCAAGCAATAAACTTTTGTACATCTTGCCAAGAAACCCCAACAACAGGCGCGGAATTACCGTTTTTATTCAATGCCATAAAGTCAGTTTCAACCATGCCTTCTCCACCAGAGCTTGAGATATAACGTTTGAACTGCCCTAGGGTCACTTCATAAATTCCTAGCTGGAAATCTTGGCTAAGCGTTACTTTACGTTGAGGTGTTTCATTCACTTTCGCTTTATAATCCACGCTTGCTTTAGGAAACGCTTAACAACTAAGGTTAGAATTAGGCTGAGAAAAAAGTGTCGCTATT
>CAZQYD010000283.1:0-1680 GCA_964597465.1 uncultured Piscirickettsiaceae bacterium
TTGACGCACATTTTTTCTCAGTAAAATTCTAATCGCGGTTATTAAGTGTCTCCTTTAGAACGTTTTTATATTTTAGGCGGAATTTGTAAGCCTATTTCTTTAAAAATACTAACAAGTTTAATCAGTGGTAAGCCAATTAACGCATTTGGGTCTTCGGTTTGGATGCTTTTAAACAAGCTGATACCCAGACCCTCTGATTTAAAGCTTCCAGCACATTGATAAGGTTCTTCTAGCATTAAATAGTTGTGAATATCTGTTTCGGATAGTTTTCTAAAACTGACTTTAGTTTCCTCCATATCTTGGTAGATTTTTTGATTGCTTTGGTCAATGATGGCTAATCCAGTATAAAAGATAATGGTTTGTCCGCTAAATTGATTAAGTTGTTTTACGGCATTTTGATAGTTATGCGGTTTGCCAATTGGACGGTCGTTAAATACTGCGGTTTGGTCGGAGGCGATGATGATTTTACCTGTGTTTTGTTTGGCAATTTCTTGTGCTTTTTGCAGTGAAAGTCGTCGAACCATTTCTTTGACGGATTCATTGGAAAGGGGAGTTTCATCAATGTCTGGTTTGGCGGTTGTAAAGGTTAGGCGAAGTTTTTCTAGTAAATTTTTTCTAAAAACAGAGGTTGAGGCAAGTATAATGTTGTCGTCTTTCACAGGAAGTCTCGTTGAATTTATTTGTGAATAGATTTTATCACGATTTTTACGGCTATCGCTTTGACTTTTGAGAAGAAAAGGAGTATTATCCGCGCCATGTCTGACAAGCTACCTAGAATTATTGATCCGGTTTACTATGCTCAACATGAGAAAGAATATGTTGTTAGTGTACCCCAAAGCCAATTTTTACGCTTGTCGGAACAGGTAAGCTCGACGGAAAATGATGTAAATGTTTCCATTAGATTTTATCGTAATAGGCTGTTACGCTTACCCGCTTTTGATTTAACGTTACAGACAACATTGTCTTTAAGGTGCCAACGTTCTTTAGAGTTGTTTGAACATAAAGTCAATGTTTCAATAACTGGCGTGTTTGTAAGTTCAGTTCTGCTAGCAAAAGATATACCCGAATCAATTGATGTATATGAATTGGTTAATGATGAGGTTATCTTGTTTGAATTAGTAGAAGATGAGCTACTGCTTGATATTCCATTGTCACCAGTTGATAATTCAACGACAATGGCATATGAAAATAAAGAACCCGAATTCGAAGAGCAATCTTCAGAAGAAAATTTAACTAAAAAAGAAAATCCTTTTGCGGCTTTAAAAAGCTTGCGAAAAGATAATTAACAGGAGTCTCTTATGGCTGTACAAAAAAGTCGAAAAACACCTTCAAGACGTGGCATGCGTCGTTCACATGATTCATTAACACCTGCTGCACTTACGGTTGATGAAACAACGGGTGAATTACACCGTCGTCACCACGTAACTGCTGATGGTTTTTACAAAGGTAAAAAAGTGATTCAAGATAAGTAATTTTACTTTCTTTTATTTCTAAAGATAATCCTCTTGCAATTTATTGTTAGGGGATTTTTCGTTTCTACAACGCTAAAAAAGTTAGGTGTCCTTAATTGAGTATTTCTATTTCCATTGATGCAATGGGCGGCGATCACGGTATTTCCGTTACCGTTCCAGCCTCTATTCAAGCCCTTAAAAAGTTTAAAGATATTTCAATTATTTTGGT
>CAZQYD010000284.1:0-1676 GCA_964597465.1 uncultured Piscirickettsiaceae bacterium
TTAAGCGATTACTTAAGGAGACACTTAACAGGACAGACCTACCCCCCTGGGTACTTTTTACGATTAAAAAGTACCCAGGGGGGGTGTCTTACGAGAAAAACATGACATATTTTAAGAAAAAAAAACCAAAAATAAAACCTATTTATTTAATCATAATAGCTTTAATCGTTATCGTCTTAGTGACGATTAATATTAACCAACAATCGCATAAAACGCTTACTAGCAGCATGCCTTCCGCCTATGAAGGGTTAAGCTTTACCCTAGAGTCAAACAAAGGCAAGGTGTCATTAACGGATTTTGCAGGTAAGTGGGTATTGTTATATGTGGGCTATACTTTTTGTCCAGATGTCTGCCCTACCAATTTAGGTAGCTTATCGCAAGCTTATCAATTATTAACAGAAGAAGAAAAAGCTAAGATTCAAATTGTATTAGTCTCGGTTGACCCAGACCGCGATACGCCAGCCAGATTAGCGGAATATTCGAAATATTTTGAAATGAATATGCTAGGATTAACCGGCACGACAGAAGAGCTAGATAAACTAGCAAAATCCGTTGGTGCGGCTTATAAAATAAACAAGCATGAGGGTAAACATTACTCCGTTGACCACTCCGCATACACCTATGTTATTTCCCCACAAGGAAAACTCATAGAACAGCTACCACATGGCATTGACGCACAACAATTTTTAAAGAAAATAAAGCAGGTAACCAGCAATGAAAATAGTTAATTTTATATTTAAAACACTTCTAATTAGTTTTCTCAGTCTAGTTTTTATCATGAGCAATAGTTTTGCTCATGATGATCACAACTTTGAAAGTATTACGATTGAAAACCCTATTGTTCGAGAAGTGCCACCCGTTTCTGTTGCCACCGCCGCCTTTGTTACCTTACATAATGCGAGTGACAAAGATATTTTCCTTGTTGGTGCGGCGACAAATATTGCAAAAACCGTTGAATTGCATACTCACACCATGGAAAACGGCATAATGAAAATGCGCGAAGTTAAAAACATTAAAATCCCTGCTAAAGGTTCAGTTGAATTAAAACCTGGTGGTTTACATATTATGTTGATTGATTTAACAAAAGACCTAACCAAGATAAACGAAGTGACACTAAAATTACTCTATGGTGATGGTTCATTAAAACGTTTTATTTTCCCTATTAAATCCGTTAAAACGTCAATGAACAAAAAGAAAACAGCCATAAGACCTTTAAAAAAATCAAGAACTGTCGACCTGTGTGCAAACTATTCCAGCCACGACTCAGAAACTAAAAAAGATGAAGTGATGAAGGAGCTTCTAGCCCGCAACCAACTAAGCGAAAGAGATTTAGAAAGCATAAAAACAGGCACTATCGAAAACAGCAACACCATGTGCGGAATGTACATGGTACTAGGCAAGCCCATTAGCGAAAAAAGTCGCCAACTACGCGTGATGGTCTTTAAAAGTGTTCATGTATACCCTAAAAATTATTACGTTACGCAAATGGGCATGGTCGTTGCAAAACATGACCGTGACGAAGGCTCCATTCCGCCTTCGCTTTCAACTCCAATGCCAAAAGTGCAAGGACCACCAGTAACGTTTATTGCACCAGGCGGCAGACCGATGCACTAAAGGATTATCTCTATGTTAAAATACGCTACAAATTTATAGAGGGAACATCAAAATGACACAAG
>CAZQYD010000285.1:0-1667 GCA_964597465.1 uncultured Piscirickettsiaceae bacterium
ACAAAGTCGTAAAAAATGTCACTAAATTTGAAAATGAGTTATACCCAATTACCCGCTGATTTTTATGCAGAAGCCTTGCCGATGAAGCTGAAAACCCCAGTTCTATTGATAGAAAATAGCGAACTTTTCAGTCAATTAGGCATTTGTATTGAAGATTTTGATTTACACAATATTTTTTCAGGCGATGCGTCTCTTTTCAAGCCAACGCCTATTGCAATGGCGTATTCTGGACATCAATTTGGTTATTTATCGCCAAATCTTGGTGACGGTCGTGCCGTGTTACTTGGTGAAGCTGTTTCGCTAGATGGTAAACGGTTTGATATTCATTTAAAGGGAAGCGGTGCAACGCCATATTCAAGACGCGGAGATGGTAAGTCAACATTGCGTGGGGCATTAAAAGAATATATTTTTTCTGAGTCTCTTGCTGGGCTTGGTATTCCTACCACCCGTTCACTGGCGGTGATAAAAACAGGCGAGACAGTTCGCCGTGATGGCATACATGCCGGTGCCGTGCTTTTCCGAACCGCTAGCAGTCATATTCGCGTGGGCAGTTTTGTTTATGCGAGCTTACTGAACGATATCGACGCTTTAAAATCATTAGCCGACTATACCATCAGCCGTGAATACTCTGAAATCAATCTAGCAAACCAACATCGTTATGAAATGTTTTTGGAACAGGTTATTTCTCGTCAAGCGAAATTAATTGCTAAATGGATGTCGGTAGGATTTATTCATGGGGTGATGAATACCGATAACATGACGATTTCTGGTGAAAGCATTGATTTTGGCCCCTGTGCATTTATGGACAGTTTTAATGAAAACCAAGTGTACAGTTCTATTGATGAAGGTGGGCGTTATGCTTGGAATAAACAGCCAGAAATGGCACTTTGGAATCTAAGTCGATTTGCGGAAACACTCTTGCCGTTGTTGGATGAAAATAGCGAGTTAGCAATTAAAAAAGCAGAGGCAATGTTAGGTAAATTTATGCCTGAACATTTAAAACATTTTCATGAAATAATCGCTTCAAAACTGGGGTTACAATCAGATAAAGCATCACACCTTGAATTGATTAAGAAAACCTTTGTTTTATTGCAGGTTACTCGTGTCGATTATACCGCGTTTTTTAGAGAACTAACCCGTGTTGCGATGGGAGAAGAGATAACAAACCTAGCGGCTTTATTCCAAAAAACCGAACTTTTGCAGAGTTGGCTTGACAGATGGACAGCACTTCGTAATAAATTAAGCGATAAAGAGGATTTGACAGAGCAGATGCGTCAGACTAATCCTATTTTTATACCACGAAGTTATTTGGTTGAAGAAGCACTTGAAAATGCCCGTAATGAGAAGATGGAAAGTTTTAACCAGCTACTTCAAGTCGTACAAAACCCTTATAAAGAAAATGATACTTTAAACCATTTATCGCAAGCTGCCGAAAAATGGCAAAGCCAAATTCCGACTTTTTGTGAGACTTAAGACAGTATCTTAACGACGAAATGGTATCGTATGATATTTTTTAAAGAGTATAAAAAAACCCGCATGATACGGGTTAAATACTTTAATGTGGCGGTGACGGAGAGATTCGAACTCTCGATAGGGGATAAACCCTATACTCCCTTAGCAGGGGAGCGCCTTCAGCCTCTCGGCCACGTCACCGTATAGATTATCAA
>CAZQYD010000286.1:0-1645 GCA_964597465.1 uncultured Piscirickettsiaceae bacterium
CTCCTGTTTTTCTGCGACTTTATCGGGTAGTGGCGAAGGGAGATTTGCTGAGGACATTTTAGATGACCCTGCGATTATTCAAATTGATGCACCCAATCAACAATCATCACAAGTACAGCAACAAATTTATCTCGCTGATAATCGCGACCATAAACATGCGCTTTTAAAAAGCTTAATTGAAGATGAAAGTTGTCAAAGTGCCATTGTATTTTGCAATAAAAAAGACAAGGCGGATGAGGTTGATGAGTGGTTACAAAAGCAAGGTATTTTGAGTACTGTTCTACACGGCGATATGATTCAAGCCAAACGCCTTGAACGCACCAAAAAGTTTACCAGTGGTAGAGTAAAAGTTTTAGTTGCAACTGATGTGGCATCGCGTGGTTTAGATATGTTAAATATCACTCACGTCATCAATTATGACCTACCACACCGTGGTGATATCTACATTCACCGAATTGGTAGAACAGGGCGAGGCAATCAAGTAGGCGTTGCTTACAGCATTGTTGAGGCTCATGATGTTGAGCATCTACATCGTATCGAATACCACATGAAAGACAAGTTACCCGTAGCAAAACTAAAAGGATTAGAAGCAAAATCAAAAATTGCCAAAATAGGCAAAGCTGCCCAAGCCAAAAAAGTGAAGAAAAAACCGCATAAAAAGAAACTCGCAAAAAAAGCGAATAAAAACAAATAAGGCAAAATAAGACAAAATAAAAGCGACGTCGAAAAAACTACTCTTCAGCTACCGATAAATTCTGCCAGGTCACTTCGCACTCGCCTTGGGCGGTTGCAAAGTACGCCGATTGTTCTGAAATAGTGACCGACATATCCATCGTTCTTTCGACCATTTGAGCAAGCGATTTAATTTGGTTGTTATCGATTCGATAGTAGTCTGCGTTCAATTTTTCAAATTTAACCTGCCCCTGCTCCCACCAAACGTCAGACTTACTATTAAAACTATATATTTGGGTTTTTCTAGCTTGCCTCGTTGCTTTTTTAAGCCTATCTAAACTCGGTTCACCAACATCAACCCACAACAAAATCTGTTCGTCTAAGCTTTTCGCCCAAATAGCAGGCTCATCAATATCACTCAACCCCTTGGTAAAGGTTAAGAACTCTTGCCAATTTAGACAGAACGCTAACACTCTAGCCATCATCCGCTCGGCACTTTCAGACGGATGTTGTGCAATGGTTAAGTTCAACGAATCATAAACCGCTCGATTCATATCAGACAATGCTATTTTAAATTTATAAATGGTTGGCTTGATTGCCATAAATATGTACTCTCTTTTATTTCAACTGCTTACTATTTTTTTTGTGATTTAAGTCACAACTGAGTTATCAATTTACGGCATAATAATGATCAGAAATTAAAATGGCTAAATTTCACATTGCTTGGGTAGTACTATTTTTCGAGCAGATGATGAAGTGTTGATTGGGTAGAATTTAAAAAACTATCTTGACAAATACCGTCGCTCGCACGCTATAAAAAAGAACAACTGACTAAAATTGAATCTATGCAATTGCAACTCCAAAAAGACCTGCTTTTCCACTAAAAAGTGCCCAGGGGGGTATGAAAATAGCTGTTTTCATACCCCCCTGGGCACTTTTTAGTGAAAAAACAAGCATTCTTAGCTGTTTTCTA
>CAZQYD010000287.1:0-1581 GCA_964597465.1 uncultured Piscirickettsiaceae bacterium
TAAATAGGGTTAAATTTATTTTACGCTTAAATAAAAAATAATTGACTTTAATTTTGGTCTAGTTATATAGCACATTTTCTAAGGAGTTATTTTATGAAAGCATCCGATTTATTCATTAAAGCATTAGAGGCTGAGGGCGTTGAATATATTTTTGGTATTCCAGGTGAAGAAAACTTAGATTTACTGAACTCTCTTAAAGACTCAAAAATCAAGCTAATCTTAACTCGCCATGAACAGGCCGCAGGTTTTATGGCGGCAACTTATGGGCGATTAACAGGCTGTGCAGGCGTTTGTTTAGCAACTCTAGGGCCTGGTGCGACTAACTTTGTCACCGCCGCAGCTTATGCCAATTTAGGCGGTATGCCAATGGTGATGATTACCGGGCAAAAACCGATTCGTTCTAGTAAACAAGGGCTGTTTCAAATTGTTAATATTGTTGAATTAATGCGACCTATCACCAAATATTCACATCAAATAACCAATGCCCACAGTATTCCATCAAATGTAAGAGAAGCATTTAGACAAGCCAAAACCGAACGACCAGGAGCAACCCATTTAGAGCTACCTGAAGACATTGCGGCTGAAAAATCTTCAATGCACATTATCGAACAATCCAATCATCGTCGCCCACTTGCCGAAACTAAGGCGACTGCCAATGCAACGACGATGATTGAACAAGCCGAACGCCCATTGATTTTAATTGGTGCAGGAGCAAATCGTAAAACAGTTGGTAAAGAACTACGCAAATTTATTGATAAAACAGGCATTCCTTTTGTCACCACCCAAATGGGCAAAGGCGTAGTTGATGAACGCCATGAACTATACCTTGGCTGTGCCGCTTTATCTGATAATGACTTTGTGCACTGTGCGATAAAACAAGCCGATTTAGTCATCAATATTGGACATGATGTGATTGAAAAGCCACCGTTTTTTATGACTAAAGAAGGTTTTAAAGTGCTTCACGTCAATTTCACCAATGCTGAAGTTGACCCTGTATATTTTCCTCAAGCCGATTTAATCGGTGATATTGCCAATAGTATTTATCAAATTAATCAACAGATTGAACCGCAAGAATGTTGGGAGCTTTCCATTTTTCTTAAAGTAAAAACCTACATTGATAACAACCTTAAAGAAGGCAGTGATGATAAACGCTTCCCAATTTACCCACAAAGATTAGTCGCCAATATTCGCGACGTGATGCCTGACAACGGCATTATTGCTCTCGATAATGGCGTATATAAAATTTGGTTTGCTAGGAACTACCCAGCTTATCAGCACAATACTGTATTACTTGATAATGCACTTGCAACAATGGGGGCTGGACTACCCTCTGCCATCGCAACCAAAATGGTACACCCCGACAAAAAAGTAATGGCTATTTGTGGCGACGGTGGTTTTATGATGAACTCACAAGAAATGGAAACCGCCATGCGTTTAAATTTAGACCTAGTGATACTGGTACTCAATGATAACTCTTATGGCATGATTAAATGGAAACAAGCCAACATGGGCTTTGATTATTTTGGGCTTGACCTAAAAAATCCTGATTTTATCATGTACGCCAAAAGCTACGGAGCAACA
>CAZQYD010000288.1:0-1550 GCA_964597465.1 uncultured Piscirickettsiaceae bacterium
TGAAATTAACCTAAATTCCAACACCCTTTTAGCATGATTACCCACAAGAAAGGGTTTTGACCACTTTACCAGTTGCCCCCTTTACCCGGCATGGTAAGTGAGATAAAATTATCTTGATTTTCTTTTGAGGAATAGGTGAAGATAAATTCTGAATCCGTTTTATCGAGACTGCCCACTACCTCAGCATGCACTTTAACTAATTGTTCAGAGTTCATCAATTAATTCCTCAAAAACGGGAAAAGGTGATTTTGTTTTAATCGTAAGTTCACAACCAAAATAATCAAGCACTTTGATTAGTTTACGAATACCAACATCACCCAATTGAGTGTTTTCTATTGCGTTAATCGTGACTCTTGATAAGCCGACATCACTGGCAAGTTGTTGCTGAGATAGTTGCTCTTTTTTTCGTAGGTTAACAACCTCTTGACCCAGTGCTTGAAAATCCATCTCCATGCCTTT
Organism: uncultured Piscirickettsiaceae bacterium; assembly: GCA_964597465.1. GTDB lineage: Bacteria > Pseudomonadota > Gammaproteobacteria > Thiomicrospirales > Thiomicrospiraceae > Hydrogenovibrio. The sequence continues at coordinate 460 of CAZQYD010000288.1, forward strand.
ATTGTATTAAATACTTTACATAATAATCATAAACCAACAAATTGTAAAGTATTTAATACACAAAGCACCTATAACAGTCCAAATAAACTTGGTTAGTTATAAATTAAAAAGGTATTTATTTTCGATAAACTACCAAACCAAGTCATCAGGGATTTCAAACTGGGCGTAATAGTCTCTATCTTCGTCTGATAAGCCATCGTCTTTTTTTGAATTTGAGATTAGGAAGTTTTCATCTCGTTGAATAATTCTTTCTGCGGCTTCTGCTGTGATTAAGACAAAACCACCTTTAAAGCGTGCGATTCTGATTGTTTCAGCAACTAATTTTTTACGAATATCTGCTTTTACATTTAGAGTTTTAACCGCTGTGCCGTCTGCAAAACTAAATTCTTCTTCACCAGCAATGTCTTTAATCTGGTTCGATTGAATAATCTGTACGCATTGAGCCTGCTTTTCTTTCTGCCCCAGCTCTACTTTACGTTGTTTATTCAACGTTTGATCTTTTTCAAGTTGCTGCTGTTTTACTTTTGCGACTAAATCAGCCGATTCAGAAATAATCTTAACATGTTTCTTCGCTTTATTACCCTTCGCCTGCTGGTACTTATCTCGTTTATGCTGTTTAGCCTTATTTTTATCAACCAACCCCGCTTTTTTGAGTTGATCAAACATTGAACCTGCCATAGCTTACCTTAAATGAACACTTAAAATGATTAAATTGAACAAAATTATACCCTTGAAAGATACCCCCCTGGGCACTTTTTAAGGAAAAACACGTCAAAAAGACAATAAAAAACCCACTTTGAATAACGCCAAAGCAGGTCTAAAATATGGTGGAGATGGGCGGAGTCGAACCGCCGTCCGAAAAGCCTCCATCTAAAAATCTACATGTTTATTTGGCTAAATAATTTAACCTTAACGCTACCCAGCCAACAGGGATCACATAAGGCGAGTTTGTAATGTTTAACCGCAACTATCCGAACACATAGTTACTGGCGATTTCGCGTGAGTCGACACAGAGCTAGGGGCCACGAACAACTGGCCTAGTCTGCGCTAGCGGGATTAAGCCGCTAGAGCGTAGTTATCGTCGTTTGCAA
>CAZQYD010000289.1:0-1544 GCA_964597465.1 uncultured Piscirickettsiaceae bacterium
TCAAAAAATAATTGAATTGGTTGAAGTGCCGATAGGCGAATAAAAACCTTGCTTAGTTCAGAGCACTGGACTTACTTCACTAAAACTAGTCTTAATGTGTCAGGTTTACTCGCTAGTAGAATTATTTAATAACCATGAAAATGTTGTGGCGGATATTTTGCAAATTTTACCCAATAAAAAAATTCTAAAATTGTATAACGACTTTCTAAACCAAGGTGCCTACCCCTTTTATTTTGAAGGTAAAACCAAATATATTGATAGAATTAACGAAACCATCAACACCATTTTACATACCGATTTAAGCAAACTATTCTCGATACAACCAGACAAAGTAGCGACACTCAAAAAATTATTAATTACAATTTGCGTTTCAAAACCGCTAGAAATGTCGATGGACAAATTAGCAGAACGAGTGGGAATTTCTAAAACCACGCTTTATAAATATATTAGTTATTTAGCGGATGCTGAGGGCTTATTAGGTGTTATTCTAGTACCGTTTTTCGGTATTTTTCAACCTAAACTTAATAAAACTTAATAAAAATTGCCAGGGGGGCTAGTGATTAGTCTTTTAAAGTCATTATTTTCTAATTCTGTTTTGTCATCAAACAAAGCAGTCGATTCGCCAATTTTATCGGTGCGGGATACTGATGCTTTGGCGATGGAGTTGGCGGCTATTTTTGATGGACATTCGCTTAAAGTATTGGCAAACCCTAAAGCCAGTGAGTCGATTAAACAGGGTGAGCAGGCGAGCCGTTATTTGGGTTCGGGCATGGAGTATGATGAGAGCCGTGTTTATCAGGCAGGCGATGAGGTTCGGCGAATTAATTGGCGGTTGATGGCACGCACGGGTAAGGCTTATACCAAATTGTTTTTGGAGGAACGCCAAGAATCCTGGACGATTATTTTAGATAAACGCCAGTCGATGCGTTTTGGTACTCGCAAGCAGTTAAAGGTGCAACAGGCAATGAAAGCGATGGGATATTTTGCTTGGCAGGCAGAGAAATTGGGGTTGCCCGTTGAGTTGATTTGCATGGATAAGGAAGTCAAAACTTCACCGATGTATGAGGGCAAGGGGGCGTTTGAGCATTTAATGGCGTGTGCGAATACGCCTTGTCCGCCGTTGCAGATGGTGGGTGATGAAGCTACTTTAAATGATGAATTGCTTGCTTGTCAAAAACGCTTACAGGCAGGTTCGCGATTAATGATTGTCTCAGATTTTCATGATTTAGATGAGCAAACTATTTCGCTATTATCGGCATTACAGCAAAAGGTAATGGTGAAGGTGGTGTTGATTTTTGATGCGGTGGAAAGGAAGTTACCGAATGTATCGGGTTTAAAATTACAGGCGATGAATGGAACGAAAATAGCAAATTTGTCAGCCAACCAAGTACAGGATTATGAGCGGTGGGCAGAGAATTATTTTGCGAATTTAACCCGTAAACTGTCCAGCATTGGTATAGTCGTGAGAGAACTTTCAACCGCCGATGATTTAGCTAAGGAAACGCTTAACAACTAAGATTATTTTATACTGGTAAAAAGTGCCG
>CAZQYD010000290.1:0-1530 GCA_964597465.1 uncultured Piscirickettsiaceae bacterium
TGCTGAAAACTTGGCGTTGCCAGAATTTTAATCAGTTGTTAAGCGTTTCCTTAAGCGGTTACTAATACCCCCCTGGGCACTTTTTAGTTAAAAAGTGCCCAGGGGGGTAAAAAATAAGGTTTAATACACGACATAATACACGACATAATATTTATTAACATATTGTTTTATAATAGATTAAAATACTTAATACACGACACAATATACGACAAAAAATAAAATTATGATGGTTAATTACCTAGAAAATAACATTGCGACCAGCAAAGAAATACAAACGCATTGTAACTTGACGGCGAGAAAAGTTTCTTGGCAAATAAAAAAACTTGGCAGGAGAATAATAAAAATAGCCAACGGCAGAAGCCCCAAGTATGCACTCACAACCAATGCGTTTGGCGTTGATGATGATATTTTAATCTGGGAAGTCGATAATTTTGGCAAAACATCTTATATTGCATCGCTAAGACCACTTGCCGCAGGCGGTTTTTTTGTTGAGAATAATATAGGAATGCCTAATGCTTTTCTTGGTGAAGCTAACAACGGTCTTTATGATGACCTGCCTTATTTTCTATACGACATGGCTCCAAAGGGTTTTTTAGGTAATCGAATTGCTAAAAATCTAGCCGACATTGATGAGCGTTATCCACGCCATTTAAGTGATTGGAAAACTGAACACATCGGTCGTTATTTACTAGCCAACACCGACAACAGCATTGGCAATTTAAAATTTGGTAACAATGCCAACTTAAACCTAAGAGCAGCCACCACCAAGCATAGTCGTAACCAATATTTAGACATTGCCGACGACATTATTCATACCGACACCATACTCTCATCCGCAGGGGGTGAACAGCAAAAGTTTACCACCTACTGCACCGATATAAACGCTCATGTTCTAGTCAAGTTTTCACCAAAAGGCGACGATGCCAATGCCCGTCGCTGGAAAGATATTTTACTCACAGAGCACCATGCCGCTTTAATCATTAATCAAACAAAAATGGTAACCGCCGCTAAAACAAAAATACTCGAATTTGGTGGTAGAATTTTCTTAGAGTCAGAACGATTTGATCGTCAAGGCGAAAATGGCAGACGGTCAATGTTATCACTATCGGTTATTGATGCCGAATTTGTAGGTTCTGGCGATAATTGGTTTAAATCGGCTAATAATTTGCATAAACAAAAATTACTTAGTCGGCAGGATTTAGTAAATGTTGAATTCCTAACAAGCTTTGCAAAGCTCATCAACAATACCGACACTCACATGGGAAATATCAGTTTTGAAACCCACAACCAAGGCTTTTCACTACTACCAATTTACGACATGTGTTCAATGGGCTTTGCACCAAGAAGCAATGGGGAGGTATTGCCATTTAAGTTTTCTTGCCCAATTTCAAAATTAGAAGATGAAAAAAAGATGGGCTTATTCAGCCAGTTTTGGAATTCCGTCGCTAACGACAAATACATATCAGAAGAGTTTAAAGTTTTTATAGCGACCTTGTTGAAAGAATAAAAGAAACGCCCTCCGTAAAGCCA
>CAZQYD010000291.1:0-1528 GCA_964597465.1 uncultured Piscirickettsiaceae bacterium
TTGCAGTGAAAATATTGGCACTTTTTACCAGTATAAAATAATCTTAGTTGTTAAGCGTTTCCTTAATTAAGGACACACATTTTTTCTCAGTAAAATCCTAATCGCAGTTATTAAGAGATTCCTTAAGGAGCCGCTTAACAAGACCCAAAGCATCATGTTTTCTTTCAAAAAAACATTAATATTTCATTTGTTGAGCAAAATACATTCCTTTCAGCAGGCTAAATGCTTCTTTTAGTTCATAATCTTTATCAAGCAAATCTGAAACTGTTTTATCTTTAAACGCAACAATTTTAGGTTCTTTATCATTCTCTAAATGCCCGTCTAAATCTTTTTCTTTCACTCTACCAAATGTTGATTTTTTTAACTTTTCAATTTTAACGCGATCTATCACAATATCAGGCTCAATCCCCTCAGCTTGTATTGAGTTACCATCCGGCGTGTAATATCTAGCCGTAGTCAGCTTAATCGCCCCACCATTATTTAATGGCATTAAGGTCTGTACAGAACCCTTACCAAAAGTTGTTCTACCCACAATCAATGCACGCTTATGATCTTGCAATGCACCCGCTACGATTTCAGAAGCCGAGGCAGAACCTTCGTTAATTAAGACAACAATTGGCATACCGTGCATAGCGTCGCCTTTTTCCGCATCAAAACTAATTTTAGAGCGTTTTAACCTGCCTTCCGTGTACACAATTAAGCCTTCATTTAAGAACGCATCAGAAACATCAACAGCAGCTCTTAAAACACCACCTGGATTATTTCTTAAATCCAACACCAAACCATTCAAGGGCTTTTCATTTTCGACTTCTAACTTTTTAATACCCTTCAACAAGTCATCACCTGTTCGTAATTGAAATTGACTAATACGCAAATAGCCAATATTATCAGTCAGCAATTTTTGCTTAACGCTGGTTGTTTTAATAATCGCACGGGTCAGCTCTAATACCAAAGGTTTAGACTCCCCTTCTCTTAAAATCGTTAGCTTAATCTTAGTCCCTGGCTTACCACGCATTAGTTTAATTGCCTCCATCAATGTTTTTCCCTTAACACGATGTTCATCCAGCTTAATAACTAGGTCGCCTGCTTGAATACCCGCTTTCTTTGCAGGAGTATCATCAATTGGAGAAACAATTTTTACCAAACCATCTTCCATCGAAACTTCCATTCCTAAGCCACCAAAATCACCAGTCGTATGCTCTTCCATTTTTTTGAAATGATCCGCAGGTAAATACGCGGAATGAGGATCTAAATTAGATAACATTCCACTAATTGCACCTTCAAGTAATTTTTTATCATCAACAGGCTCAACATAATTTTTCGATATACGCTCATAAACCTCGACAAAAGATCTTAACTCACTTAACGGCAAATTGATTTCCTTAGAAGAAGCACTTTCAGCCGCACCACTATCTCTCGCTAAAACCGTAGTACCTAGTACCAATGTTGAACCGAGAACGGCTCCAAATGAAACCCATAGAACTTTTTTGTAAATAGATATAGTCACTTTCTCTCCATATAACCCTGC
>CAZQYD010000292.1:0-1504 GCA_964597465.1 uncultured Piscirickettsiaceae bacterium
TTGGAGCAATGTTTAGGTAGTTTCTAATGGTCATTTTTTATTACCTCTACTGGGTAGTGTTTAAAGTACTTGGTAATATGATACAGCGATTGAAAATTTGAATTGTGAAATATTATTAATTTAAGTATCATGCTGAAAAATCATAAGATAATACCTTATTATAAAAAAGGTTTTCAATCGGCTTAGGAGGTTAGTTTATGTCTAATACAACCCAAAACCAGCAATCGTCAGGGCAGGAAAGACGCTACGCTGTTCGAGTTCCGTGTAATAGGCCTGTTGTTGTAAAAGGGGCTGCTTGTGACGGTTTTGCAACGATGACCGATTTTTCAAAGCATGGGATAGGTTCTATTTTAAAGTCAAGTTTGCAAGAAGGTGAGTATACGGAATTGTTTGATAAAATTCAGGCGGCTTAGTTTGACCAATCAATAATGCCATAGGTTTAAATACTTACTGATGTTTTTGTGCTCAAAAATAGATCTATCTACTATTCAAAATAACCTTGAATTGGAAAGACCTTTATCATATCCTACCCAGTTATCGGGTTGGTTTATTAAAAGATAAAGGCTTCAAGTTATGAAAGTTGTTGTTTCAGTAGTATTTCTTTGGTTTTTATTGTCAGTTAATGGCTATGCCAACTCTACCCAATCTTTACCTAAATGGGAATTTGGGCTAGGACCTTCGTTGTTTTCTTTTCCTGACTACCCTGGTTCAAGTGAACGTAACAATTTAATTTTGCCTTTCCCTTATATTGTTTATCGTAGTGAAACGTTAACGATTGATCAGCGTGAAATAAAAAAGCCAATATTTAACTATCAAAACTTAGAAGTAGATTTTAGCTTATCTGGCTCTGTTCCCGTATCCAGCAAGGACAATAAAGCAAGAGAAGGAATGAACGACCTAGATGGTTCTATCGAAATAGGCCCTGTTATGCGGGTTACTTTACATTCAAATAAACTAAATGAATTTAAGTTTGAATGGCCTGTTCGTTTAGTGCTGGCTTCAGACTTTAGATCAATTCACCAAGAAGGATTTACTTCTAGCCCAGGCGTTTTTTATTATTTTCGTCAATCATTTTCTAAAAATAGGCGCTTAAAAATTTCAGTAGGAGCGGCAGCTGACTATGGAACAGCACAAAATAATGACTACTTTTTTGGCATTGATCCAAATGAAGTAACCGCAACAAGACCCGCCTTTAAAGCAACAGGTGGCTTTCAAGGTTTTGCATACACGGTGGGTTTTAACTTGCACCTAAACGATTTTTGGGTAGGTGCTTTTTACCGACAAAGAGATTTAGCCCAATCGGTATTTAGAGAAAGTTCTTTAGTTGAGCAGAGTCTATCAGAAAGCTATGGAATTGTTTTAACTTGGAATTTTTTCCGTTCCGAAGAAACTGTGCAGATGCTTGAATAATGCAATAATGGGTAAGTTTTTTGTTAAACTGAAAAACAAAATCGTGGAGAAATTTAAATGAACTTAACCTATTATCTTAAAATGGTTTTATTAC
>CAZQYD010000293.1:0-1501 GCA_964597465.1 uncultured Piscirickettsiaceae bacterium
CGCCCCGGCCCATATGTAATGACAAAAAGCCTGAAGGTAATGCAGGCGCTTATAGATATTCGCATATGAATTGATACTTAATATTGCAGCTTTTTACGTAATACTCTATCCTTAAACCTACCAGACTTATGGGTGGATAGAGTATGATTTCTTGCCGTGGCAAGCCATTAACACCAGAAACCAAAAAACTTGTTGTTTCAGTAAAACAGTATTTTGACCAAAACAAATTTGAGCCGATTGAGCCGAGCACAAAACGAACGGCTGATGCACTTAGCATTGGCGTGGCGACTGTCAAGAGAATTATGGCTGATTATAATCGCAATCCTGATTTACTTGATGCACCAGCAAAAATGCGTGGCCGTCCAGTTCATGCAGTTAATGCGTCATATCAAGAATCTGTTCGAGCCTGCATTCGGTCAGCAAATACCCAAGGAGAATATATAACACTTGCAAATATTCGAGATTTCCTAAATGGAATCTCGAATGATGAAGCGTTTCATATTGCAACATTGGCAAGAACTCTTAATCGATGGGGATTTGAATTTGGTAAAGGAACGCGATCACAGCATTTAAAAGAAAAGGATCATGTTATTGCTGCCAGGCAACGTTACCTGAGGACAATGAGAAGTAATCGCTTATCGAGAATAGATACAGAAACAATTAGACCAGAGGTTTATTTAGATGAATCGTACGTCAACAAAAACCATAGCAATGACTTTATCTGGTACTCAGGTGAAGACGGCTCTTGGGTGCAGAAACCAACAGGAAAAGGAGAGCGTCTCATCATTATCAATGCAATTACTAAAGCTGGCTGGATTTCCGGCTCAAAACTCATCTTTAAAAGTACAAGAAAGACAGGAGATTATCACGGACAAATGAATTTAGAGTTGTTTGCAAAATGGTTTACAGAGATGCTTATTCCAAATATACCTGATAATTCTCTTATCATTATGGATAACGCACCTTATCATAATACTCTTTCAAAGCATTCGCCTCCAACACCGTTATGCTCCAAGAAAAAAATTATGGAATGGCTGGCACAAAACAAAATTCACTGTCGTGACGACTGCTTAAAACCAGAGTTAGTAGAAATATTGAAAAAAATAGCACCTGAACCTGTTTATGCAATAGATGTAATAGCGCGAGCTTATGGACATGATATCGTCAGGACGCCACCGTACCATCCTGAACTGCAACCAATAGAAACTTGCTGGGGAGTGGTTAAAAACCATGTGGCTAGAAATTGCGATTTTACAATGGATAATTTAATCAAACAACTTGATTTTGGTTTTGAAAAAGTTACCGCTAAAACATGTGCAAAAATCATTGCAAAAGTGAGAAAGATTGAAAATGAGTTCTGGACAGAGGATTTAAAACTAGACGCAAATGAATAATTTTTAAGGTATCAATTCATTTGCGAAGATCTATAGATCATAATTCCGTGCCTTATCGTCACCGTGAATTTTAAAATTTCGTCACATAAAAGAAGTAACTTCTTACA